>JAPDQV010000010.1:20665-97298 GCA_034505495.1 candidate division KSB1 bacterium
TCGGCAGCCTGCGCTGCAGACGAATCTGCAGCCAAGCGCCGACCCGCCGGCTGAACAATCCGGCTAGGATTGCCGTCCACAAAAATAGAACAGCGCCGATTGCCCAGAATTCCGCACGAGTGAGAACTCGAGCTTTAACCACTGCCGCCATCATGGCTATCATGGCCATGGCCGTAAAGCCGATGATGCGGTCGAACAGCACGGTCGAGACCGCTACCGTTCCGCGGCCGCTGTGCCGTTTGATGTCATAGATGCGCACCGCATCGCCGCCGATGTTGCTCACCAAAAAGTTGTTAAAGAACAAGCCGATATGATACAGCCTCAGAGACTGCATAAAAGTGATCTCGGTTTGCTGAGACCGCAGCAGCAGATGCCATTGATAAGTGCCGAGCACATTGCTGAGCGCATAGACGGCAAACGCCGCAAGCAGCCAATGCAGGCTCGCCGCTGCCAATCGGCCGAGCACATCTTCGGCTCCAAGCCGCCGCAGAAGGCTATAAACCAAGCCAACGGAAACGAGGGCCTTGAGGATTGTAGAGAAAACCGGTTTTACATGCCTCTTTCTTTTCAAAGCGATCGTCCGTTCGCTCAATTTTGCAGCGTATCTCCGGCGTTGCGGTTCATCAGCTTGTCCAGCTCTTCGATCTTTTTCTGCGCCTCCGAATCCATGGGCCGCATCGCCAGCCACTTCTGCAGGATCTCCTTTGCTTTTGCGTATTGGCCCTGGCGTTCGAGCAGACTGACATAGGCACCGACCACTTCGGGGTCTTCGGGCGCCTGACTGTAGGTATATTCGGCCATTTCTAAAAAGCGGTCGTTTCTTCCGGCAAAATAATAATATTGGCCGACCTGCAGCGCCAGACGCGGATCCGGCGCCGGTATCACCTTAAAGGGCATGATTTCATTCATCTTGTCGAGCGTGCGGACGACTCCCGCATGGTCACGGTTCATGAGATAATAGTGCGCCAACCGTAAAAATGCGGCGCGATAATTCTGCAGCAACCCGACAATGTTATCGTTGAAATAGACTTTCGGATTGTCTAGGTTGCGGTATTGGAAAACCTCAAAGAGATTTTTCTCCAGCCGGGCGGCGTCGATGCCGTCGGCTTTGCCGGGAATCAGTTTAAAGCAGAGGCCGTCCATGCGCAGAAATTCGTCAAGATTGACTTTGTTTTGATCCGAGACGGTAACGGCAAAATAGATCGGCTTTTGCCATTGATTGGCCAGCACAATGTTAAGAACCATGATATCCTGCACGCGCAGCGCCTGGCCGAATACAGTCGGTTTGACGTAAAAGCGCAGCGTTTCCGGTTCGCTGATCTCGATGCCCAATTCGCGGCGTTTGACCTCGGGCGGCACAGGGATCTCGACATTTCCGCCCTTCCAGACTCTAACCTCCAGCTTGTCGATCTGTTCATCGGTCAAACTAATCGGAACCTTGGGTTCCTGATGCTTGAGCTGTTTGATGTACCATTGCGTGTTCAGCAGACTGAGATTGACGACGCGGATATCCGTTCGAATCCCCTTGACGTACTGGAGAAACCAGAGCGGAAAGGTGTCATTGTCTCCGTTGGTGAAAATGATGGCGTTCGGCTCGCAGGTTTGCAGGATGTTATAAGAGTAATCGTAGGCCACATATTCGCCGGTGCGGTCGTGAGTATGGAAATTAAAAGCAAACAGGTTGATTGGCGCGATGATCAGCATGAATGCAATCGCCGCAAAGGAGGCGCCGAACAGCAGCCGTTTTCGGTCGCGGAAGGTTTCTTCGAGCCATTCCAGTACGGCCGTCACGCCGATGCCCAGCCATATCGCAAAGGCGAAAAAGCTGCCGACAAAAACATAGTCCCTCTCGCGCGGCTGGGGATCCTCCTGGTTGAGATAGATGACGATGGCCAATCCCGTGAGAATGAAAAGCGCCGTCACAAAAGTTGCATGCTTCCAATGCTTGATGAAATGGTGCACCATGCCCAGAATGCCGAGAAGGAACGGCAATCCCCACAAGCCGTTGAGTGAAATTAGCTCGGCAATAAAGCCGTCCGGACCGATGGTTTTGCCTTTGCCGATGAATTGCCAGCCGAAATACCGCCAGTAGAGCTTGTTGATCTGATAATCGATCATGAACTTGATCTGTTTGGAGAACTGGTAGGTTTCGTAATTTTCACCCGGGTTCTCATACTCAAACTGCCAATCCGGCGCCAATCCCGGAAAACGGCGCGGCAGAATGCCCCAAGTACCATATTGCTCGCGGTTGAGGTAGCTGACCATGCCGGCCAAGGTTTCGGGGTCGTTCTCATCGACAGCGGGATCCAGATTGGAACGAATATAGATCATGGCATAAGTCGTATAGCCGAGAATAATGAGAAGGAGTGACATGAGAGCAAGAGAGGCGACACGATTGCGGTCGGCTAGTGTTTTGCGCAGAGCTAAAATCAATCCGATCGGCAGAAGCAGCAGAAAGAAAAAGCCGAAGGACTTGAGCTTTCCGGCAATGTATGGAACATACTGCACAATTCCCGGATAGATCAGTGCAAAGCCGAAAAGCGCGATAATAGCGAAGAAAGTGAAATTTCGGTAACTGATGCGCTCAGGATGATCGCTGCGCAGCAGAGCGATGCCGACCATCAGCAGTACGCCGAAGGCCAAATTGACTTTGAGCGGAATGCCGACCGACAGGCCGAAAGCCAGGACCAGAAAAAATAACAGCAGGGTAAAACCGACATAGCCGGCGAATCTTCCCAGAGTTGCCTCGCGGCCGTGCGTCTCCAAGTAGCGGAAATAAATGACGAGAAAGAGAGCAGGCAGCGCCAGGATCATCAGCAAGTGTACGGCAATAGCGAGACCGATCAAATAAGCGATGAAAAGCAGGTAACGGTCTGAAGTCGGAGCGTCGGATTTCTCCAGCCAGACCAGAATCAGATAGATCACCGAGCTGGTGAAGAGCATACTGATGGCATAAACCTCAGCCTCTACGGCGTTGAACCAAAAAGAGTCGGTAAAGGCAAAGGCCAAAGCGCCGATCAGACCGCTCGCCGTCAGCACCAAAAGATCATAGTCGGATTTCGGTTCACCCCGCCATTGCTTGATAAGTCGCACGATAATGAGATAGAGGAACATAACCGTTAAGGCGGAACTGACGGCGGAAATAAGATTGACGCGCAGCCCGATGTCGGCTACAGGAATGATCATGCTGAACAGCCGGCCGAGCATCAGGTAGAACGGCGCCCCAGGCGGGTGCGGAATGCCGAGTATGTAGGAACAGGTGATGAATTCGCCGCAGTCCCAAAAAGAGGTCGTCGGCGCAATGGTGCGCAAATAGGTCACAAGCGAAATGACAAACGCCAAAGAGGCAAAGATTCGGTTGATTTGTTTCTCGCGCTGCATTCTATCCTCATGATTTATGCTGTGCATAACGTTCAATCAATTCTGCGGCGATGCGCGCCGATTCGTCCCAACTCCATTGTTTAGCCCAAAACGTCGCCTGGGTTCCTAGTGAGAGCCGTTTCTCTTTATTTAACAAAAGCTCCGTCACGCGCTCCGTCAAAGCCTGCAGGTTGCCGTATTGGTACAACAAACCTGTAACGCCGTCGACGACCGAATCGCGCAGTCCCGGCGAATCAGCCGCCACAACCGGAATGCCGCAGGCGTTGGCTTCCAAAACCGTCAATCCCCACCCTTCCTTCGGCGAGGGATTGACGACAACCGCGCAGCTACGCAGATGCTTGACTTTATCAGCCTGCGAAACGTGGCCGGTAAACTCGATCCATTCCGATAATTCGAGCTCACGGCACAAGCCGCGCAGCATCGCTTCAGCGTCGCCGCCGCCGATGATTTTTAATCTGGCGTTCGGCACGCGCAAACGAATCAGCGGCAGCGCGCGAATGAGATGGTCGATGCTCTTGTACTTTTTTAAACGGCCCAAATAACCGATAACCGGCTCATCCGCCGTTCCGTCCGTTCCGACATACGCCTCGACCTCTACGGCATTGGGCAATATATGAATTTCGCTCTTTATTCCCCAGCGTCGCAGCTCTCGACGCGTGCTTTCCGAGACTACGGCAAAGGGCGTCCGACGATAGACCCAGCGCACCAAATACTCGGCCGTGCAGACATAGGCGCCGTACCAGGGCGAAACTTCTTTAAAGATGCTGCTGCCGAAAAAATGGTGAGCAATGGCCAAAATCGGTTCTTTGACGAATAGCGGAGTAAAGAACGGAATTTTATTTAAATCATCAAGTACAATATCATAACACCGACTTTGAGCGAGTTCGCGGTAGGCTTTGGGTACGACATAGTTAAAAAAATTGCGTCCGCCGCGCCGAACAACGCGGATGCCGTCTATTTCTTCCTCGTCAGCGCCGCCGGCAAAGCTGCAGCAGAGCAGCGTCACGTCGTGCTCGCGCGCCACGCGACGGAAAATCTCGTGCAGATGCACCTCAGCCCCGCCGGCCAAAGGATGACGGATATCCTGCCAATTGATGACCAAGATGCGGTAACGTCGCTTTGCCGATCTCATTACGGTTTCCGTGCCACAATACCGATATCCATGAACGTCATCCGAGCTGCGGGCAACCGCCGAAATGAGTTGCGAAAGGTTTGCCGCAGGCGGTGCAGCAGCGGAATTTTGGGCGGATACATCGGCAGAAAGATGCCGATCTTTTTCAGGATTTCACGGACTGCGCGGTAAAAAAAGCTCGGACGCATCCAATCGCCGTAGATTCGGAGGGTGACAAGTCCGCATTTTTCGTGGAGCCGCCGCAGTTGCCCAGCAGTAAATTCCGTTTCCCATCCTGCAAACCATTTGTTCATTGCAATCAAAACGTGCTTAACGAGCGTATACGGGTGAAAGGTCTGCGGAACATCGGCTATCGTACAGCCGCCGGACTTGAGCACATAATAAATCTCTGCAACAATACCTTCAGGCCGTTCGAAATGTTCCAGCAGGCCCTGGTGATAAACAAGGTCCAAGCAACCTTGACGGAAGGGCAGATGAAAAGCGTCGGCGCGCACCAGATAGACGGATGCGTTCTCTTTTTTTGCCGATTCGGCGATCAATTTGAGCGAGCTTTGCGCATAGTCGAGAAAAATCACGCGGCCGCCCGATTTTGCCAGGCGCAGGCCGTCGCGACCGGAGCCGGCGCCGATCTCCATGATCCATTTACCGGCGGGCGGTCCAAGGCTGAGAATCTGCTGCAAAATTCGCTCGGAAGTCGGATAGATCTCTTCGATCGGCCGGCCGGACCAAAAGCTTTCCCAAACGTCCCGTCGGTGTTTTCCTTTCTCGGTCAAACGCCTGCTCCCTCTTGAACCGACTTGGGTCAACTGATCCAGCATAACTGGTAATAGTTGCGATACTTTCGGCTAAAATAGCCGCGAATGGGTAAATCCTCGGGGGCGGAAAGCTGCGGATCGCGTTCGACCAGCGCAGCGGCTTCTTCGCGGGCGCAGGTCAACAGATCGCCGTCGCGCAAAATGTCCGCCACCTTTAAATTCGGCATGCCGCTCTGCTGCGTGCCGAAATAGTCGCCTGGACCGCGCAGCTGCAGATCCTTTTCGGCAATCTTGAAACCGTCGTTGGTCGCCGCCATGGTCTCCAACCGTTCGCGCGCTTCGGCGGAAAGGTTGCCGTAAGCGATCAGAATGCAGTAGGACTGTCGACTGCCTCTGCCGACTCGACCGCGCAGCTGATGCAGCTGCGACAACCCGAACCGCTCGGCATGCTCAATCACCATGATCGTAGCGTTGGGCACGTCAACGCCGACCTCAATGACCGTGGTGCTGACCAAAATCTGCACGCGGCCGCTTTTAAAATCGTCCATGACCTGCGCTTTCTCTTCCGCCGACATGCGGCCGTGCAAAAGACCGAGCGAGAAGGACTGAAAGAAGGTCTTCCGCATGATTTCGTAGCTTTCAGTTGCCGCCTTCAGGTCGAGTTTTTCAGACTCTTCAACCAGCGGAAAGACAATGTAGGCCTGCTCGCCGGACTCAACCTTTTGTCGTACATATTCATAAATTTTGCGCCGACTCTTTTCATCGCGCCAGCGCGTGATGATCGGCTTGCGGCCGGCGGGCAACTGGTCGAGCAGAGACACATCGAGGTCGCCGTACAACGTCATGGTCAAAGTGCGGGGAATGGGCGTGGCGGTCATGACCAAGAGATGCGGCTGAAGGCCTTTTTCCCGCAAAGCCGCCCGCTGCATGACGCCGAAGCGATGCTGCTCATCAATGACCACCAGCCCCAGGCGCGAAAATTCGACATGCTCCTGAATTAAGGCATGCGTGCCGACGACAATCTGCGCCGTACCGTCGGCGATCTCCCGGATGACCCTCTCGCGCTCGCTCTTTTTTTGCCCGCCGATGAGCAGCGCAAGGTGTACGTCGATCCCTTGCAACAGGCTGCGCAGAGTAAGGTAGTGCTGCTCGGCCAAAATTTCGGTAGGCGCCATGATCGCCGCCTGACAGTCGTTGTCGACGGCCATCAGCATGGCAAACAACGCCACAAGGGTTTTTCCGGAGCCGACGTCTCCCTGCAACAACCGGTTCATCGGCCGACTGGAACGCAGATCGGCGCGAATTTCGTGCAGAACGCGCTTTTGAGCTTCAGTCAATTCGAACGGCAAAGCCGCAGAAAGAGCTTTTACTTTCTCGCCGATGTGCGTAAAAGCGGTGCCGCCGCCTTGGACCGCATATCGCCTGCGGCGCAGCGCCAGCAATAGTTGAAGAAAGAACAGCTCGTCGAATTTCAACCGCCGCAAAGCGCACTGCAGGCTCTCAAAGCTGTTCGGCAGATGAACCTGGCGCAGGGCTTCGCCCAGCGGCGGCAAATCGTGTCGGGCGCGAAGAGCCGCCGGTAAAGGATCCGCAAGATCGCCGCAAAAGTCCTTGACCAGTCGCGCCATCAAACGGCGGAAACCGCGGCTGTCGAGACCGACGTCCGTCAAGCCTTCGGTGGAAGGATAGACCGGCACGATCCTGCCTGTGTGGATCGGACTCACCTCGAGGTTTCTCCCCAGGCGATCGAATTCGGGGTGCACCATCTGAAGGCCGCCGTAACGACTCGGCTTGCCGCTCACGGCCAGCCATTCACCGACGGCAAACAGGCGCTGCCAAATAGGTATACCGGCAAACCAGACACAGACGAGAAGACCGGTATCATCTTTGAGCACCAAATAGAAGCGGGTTTTGCCGCCTTTTTTGATGCCGGTCTCGATGATGCGGCCGATGACCGTGGCCGGTTCATCTTCGCGCAGCTGATTGATTGGGGTGACGTTGGTGCGATCCAAATAGCGCCGCGGCAGATAGTAGAGAAGCTCCTCGATCGTAAAGACGCCGACTTGAGCCAGCGCAGCGGCGCGTTTCGGACCGACCGACGACAGCCGGTCCACCGGCTGCAGCAAAACTTCCAAAGAGACCGAAGAGCTCACGACGCCGTGCTACTGAATCAAGACCGTGTACTCGAAGCGGGTCTCGCCGTTGGCGGGTACCGACACCAAAAAATCGACGCGGCGCGCAGTTTTTTCCTTGATGGGCGGCGTGCTGCCGATGAACTTGCAGTCGCCCCATAAATGCTCGACCACCACCACCTCGATTGGCTCCTTCTTGTGGTTGCGCAGTTTTATAGCCACCGTGAGCTGACGACTCGTACTGGTCACCTTTTGCTCCTTCACGACTTCGCGCTCGCCGACGACATCAAAGGCATTGCCGAGTTTCAGGCGCACCGTCTCGTCTTTGGGCGTATGATCAATCATATCTTCGCCGATGAATTCCTGGGAACCATCCGTATCGCGCTTGTAAACGCGAACTTTGCCTTTGGGGAGCGGCATGCCCAAGCCGCTGTCCTTGCTGTTCTTAAACTCCAACCGTACCTGCACCTTGTCGTCGTTGAAAGCGCCGTCGTACACATAGACTTTGGTTACCGGCGTGGTCTGGGGTTCAAAAAGGGACATCTGTTTGATCTGACGATCTTTGAGCGTTGCCGGCCGCTGAAGAGTGTAAAGGTGGTATTCAAAGAACTCTTTTTCTTCGAACGGCGCCATGGAGGCAAGCATATAGACATCCTTAAGCAAACGCTCACCACGGGATTCCTCTTTAACACGATTGACGTCGCCGGCAACCAGCTTTAGTTTGGCATTCTCGAACGATGCGCCGCAGTTGTTCTCAATAGACACCCAACCGGCGAGGTCCATCTGCGTGTCCTTTTCGTTGACCACAGCGACATACTCGGCATGCCATTTGATGCCGCTTGTCAAATAGCTGATCTCAGAGCGTACCGGCCCCGCAACCTTGCTGTCGAGCTGCCAAACCAGCGTCGGCCTGGTCACCAGGCCGCCCGGCAGCGACGGAAAGACGACGCTTTCGATGGCCGCCGCTTTAATCGCTCTCACTTGGCCGCCGTCAAGGCCAATGATCACATCATTGTCGACCGCACTCAGCAGCGTACCCTGCACCGCACCGGTCTGTTTGACCATCACCAGCACTTCCTGGTTGATGTACTTTTGCAGCAGCCGCGACATGCCCACCAAGTCGTACTCGAAATTCTGTTCCAACAGCGCCACTTCCTGCGGATGCGAGAGCGCTTTGAAATGCACCGAAGTGGGATCGATGCGCGCCGCTACATCCTCGAAAGAAAAAATCTGAACGCCCTTTTTCAACTGAATGGTGCGCACCTGCCGAACCAGAGCCAAATCGTTGTTGTAGATCGTTACCGCCGTCTCATCGGCTGCAATCGTCGTCGCCATGATGACCCCTCCTAAGGTTAGCCTGATAAATTTTTTCATTGCAACACCCCGTATTTAATAAGGTACGGCTTTCAAACCTCTCTCACGCGACTTTGTTCCCGCGCAATCGGCTGCAACGGTGTTCACGATTCGAGCGTGTGCAGCGCTGCCTGCAGCTTGTGCAGATTGGTCTCCCAATCGCTCTTCTTTTGGCGCTCTTTTTCAATGACCTCCTGCGGAGCGCGGGAAACAAAGTTTTCGTTGGCAAGCTTTTTATCCAGCGCCGCCAACTGCGCCGACAGGCGGTCGATCTCTTTTTTCAGACGACTCTTTTCCACCTCAATATCGATCAGATCGGCCAGAGGAACGAACAGTTCCACGCCTTGAACTACGGCGCCGGCGGCAAGCGGCGGCCGTTCATTTTTGAATCGAATCGCGGAAAGACGGGCCAACTTTTTGATCGCCGTTTCGTTGTCCCGAATGGCTTGAAGCTTTTCCGCATCGCCGGAGCGCACCACCAGCTCGGCTTCCTTGGCCGGCGGCACATTCATTTCGCCGCGAATGTTGCGCAGCGAAGAGATAACCTGCTGAAGAAAAACGATCTCGCGCTCGGCCTGTTTGTCGAACCATTTTTCATCCGCCTGTGGGTAGGTCTGCAGCAGCACCGACAGGCCTTTGCCCTCGTTGCCGGGCAGGGCGTGCCAAATTTCTTCGGTAATAAACGGCATGAAAGGATGCAGCAGCCGAACCACGGTATCCAGCACGTACAAGGCAATCGAACGGGCTATCCGACGCGGTCGCGGCGCGCTTTCGTCGTACAGCCTCGGCTTGATCCACTCGATGTACCAATCGCAGTATTCGCTCCACACAAAGCTGTAGAGCGCATGCGTGGCATCGTTCAGTTTGAAGACGGCCAGGGCATGGTTAATGACCTGCGCGGCTTTATGGAGGCGGCTGAGAATCCAGCGGTCAACCGTTTCCAATTCTTTGGCATCAATCTCGTCGAGCGAAAGGATCGGTTCGTTTTCATCCAAGTTCATCAACACAAAGCGGGCGGCGTTCCACAGCTTGTTGGCGAATTTTTGTCCGACCTCCGTAAGGGACTGATCGAAACGGACGTCGCCGCCCACCGGCGTCAGGTAAAGCATGGTCATGCGCACGGCATCGGCGCCGTAAGCGGGAATCCCTTCCGCGGCCGAGGGATTCTCTTTGGCAAAAGCGGCCACTTCTTCCTTGGATGCACCTTCGATGAGCCAGAGCGGATCCGGCGAGTTGCCCAAGGATTTGCTCATTTTCCTGCCTTTGAGGTCGCGGATCATGCCGTTGAAATAGACATCATGGAAGGGAATTTCGCCCATGAAATGCAGCGAGGCCATGATCATGCGCGCCACCCAGAAAAAGATAATGTCCGGACCGGTCACCAGGGTATCGGTCGGGAAGAATTTCTGCAGATCCTCCGTCTGTTCCGGCCAACCCAAGGTGCTGAACGGCCACAGCCACGAGGAAAACCAGGTGTCGAGCACGTCTTCATCCTGCCTGAGCTGAGTGCTGCCGCATTCGCGGCAGGCGCGCGGTGTTTCGCGCGCGATGGTGACGTGGCCGCTTTCGCAATACCAGGCGGGAATGCGGTGGCCCCACCAGATCTGTCGGCTGATGCACCAGTCGCGGATATTCTCCATCCAGTGGAAATAGGTCTCTTCCCAATGTTTGGGGTGAAACCGGATGCGGCCGGAACGCACTGCTTCAATGGCCGGTTCGGCCAGCGGCTTCATTTTGACGAACCATTGGGCGGAGAGATAAGGCTCCACCACATCGTCGCTGCGGTAGCAGCGCGGAATAGAGATGATCTTTTTCTCTTCCTTACGCAGCAGTCCCTGAGCGGCCAAATCTTCCAGCACTTTTTTGCGCGCCGCAAACCGATCGAGACCGGCGTAAGGACCGGCGTTTTCGTTCATCACGCCTTCGGGCGTGAGCACGTTGATCATTTCCAGACCGTGCCGTTGTCCCACTTCGTAATCGTTAAAATCGTGCGCAGGCGTGATCTTGACGGCTCCGGAGCCAAGGGCAGGATCGGCGTGTTCGTCGGCAATGACGGGGATTTCGCGGCCGATGAGCGGCAGGCGCACTTTTTTGCCGATCAGCGATCGGTAGCGGGGGTCATCGGGATGCACCGCCACGGCCGTATCGCCCAACATCGTTTCCGGCCGGGTAGTGACCACAACAATTTCGCCGCTGCCGTCCGCCAAAGGATAAGCGATGCTCCAAAAGCCGCCTTCCTCTTCCCGGTTGTTGACTTCTTCATCAGCCAGCGCGGTATGACAGCGGGGACACCAGTTGATCAGCCGCGTGCCGCGATAAATCAACCCTTCCTCCGCCAATCGAACAAAAACCTCGCGCACGGCGCGCGAAAGCTTTTCATCCATCGTAAAGGCTTCACGGTCCCAGTCGCAGGCCGCACCCAGGCGTCGAAGCTGTTTGAGAATGATGCCGCCGTATTTTTCCTTCCATTCCCACACCCGTTCGAGAAATTTTTCGCGGCCGAGCATGTGACGCGTCAGCCCTTCCGCCGCCAGCGCCTGCTCGACTTTGTTCTGCGTTGCAATACCCGCGTGATCGGTACCCGGCAGCCATAAGGTCTCATAGCCGCTCATTTTTTTCCAACGGATGAGCAGATCCTGAATCGTATTATTGAGGATATGCCCCATCGTCAGCATGCCCGTAACGTTGGGCGGCGGGATCATGATCACATAGGTGGGCTTTTTCGAATGCACGTCGGCGTGAAAAAGCTTGTGTTTATTCCAATAGGCAGACCATTTTTCTTCGACTTGCAGGGGATTGTAGATTTTCTCCATTGCCGATGCGCTCATTCATTCCTCGATCAACTGGTTGGCAGGTTTATTTAACTCTATTAAAATTTAAAGAAAAGGCGGGTAACAATCAATATGATTTGCGGCAAATGCAGAGGAATTAAGAGATTTTTACGGGGCTTAAAGCAATTGATCGAAAAGGTCGGTTTGAACGACCCGCTGCGCCGCACGCTGACGCCGCTCCAATTCGTCGATCCTCTCCTCTAAGGCGGCGATGATCTGCATATGGTCACCCGACATCAGTTTGACGGCAAACTCTTTCTCTAACAGCCGCAGCGTTTCATCCAGATTGTTCGCTTTTTCCCGCAGGACTTCCAAATCGCTGAAATTCTCCCAGTATTTTTCCCAATTGGGAAGATGATTTTTAGCCATTTTGCTTCCTCCATTCGATCACAATCAGGCCGCTTCAGAATAGTCGACCTGACAAAGAGCTTCTTTGGCGGGTTCCAAAACGGCAGAGCGGCAAACTTCAATGGCCCGCTGCCAAGCCGCCTGCCATGCGGCAAGCTGTTCGCGCCATCGCCGGACCTCGGCCGCGCTCAGCTTTCGACTTTGCCTGCGCTCGCAGATGTCGCCGTCGAGTTGACGCCACAATTCCTCTAATCGCCTGCGCAGCCCCGGCGCCTCTCGTTCCAGAATACGTTCAATATCGTCGAACCCAAGATTTTGTTCAAGAGAAAGAACCTCGAGTTTCTGCTGCACAGCCGCAAATGCACGCCGCATTTCATAAAAGGGGTCAAAAAAATCAACGATAAAGAGTTCATCATACAAATCATTCGGCATCATATAAAATTTCTCCCTTTTTAAAAGCTCAGAATTTGCGCAGCAGTCCGCGTACAATACCGATGACGGCGAAATTCGGATCGTCGCGCGGGATGTAGATCGGCTGCATGGTCTGATTTTCCGGCTGCAGCCGTATGCGATCTTTTTCGCGGTAAAATCGCTTGACAGTCGCCTCGTCTTCCAACAGGGCGATAATAATGTCGCCGTTGCGGCAGCTTTGGGTCTGTTCGACCACCAGGATGTCGCCGTCGCGAATGTCGGCGTCGATCATGCTGTGGCCGTGAACGCGCAAAAGAAAGAGATTTTCCTTGCCCGCCCAATCCAGGTCCAAATAAAGTTCCGCTTCCTTTTCCTCATAGGCCAATTGCGGCATACCCGCCTCCACTTTGCCCAAAAGCGGAAACGGCCGAACGCGGCGCGTCATCGAATCATCCTCGACCAGTCCGAGCGAACGCGATTTGCGCTCATCTTTGCGCAGATAGCCCTTGTCTTTCAACACCTGCAGGATCTTGTGCACACTGGCAGGCGAAGAAAGACCAAACCACTCCGCCAGTTCGCGCACGGTCGGCGGATAACCGTTCCGGTTCTGGAACTCGCGCACCGCCTCCAGCACCTGGCGCTGCTTGGGGGTCAACTCTTCTTCCATAGGCAAACAGTTTGTCATTTATATGAACATTTGTTTGCTTATTATACGAAAATAATGTTCGCTTGTCAAGGATTTTTTTCCTTAAATCGATAAATTTTAAAGCCGAGGTGACGCTTCCTGCGAGCGAACAGCGTATACCGAGCAGAGTGTTCACCAAAAAGCAGGGTTCCATGTTAGGTCGTGGTTTTCTTGGATTGCTGAACAGTCGATTGAACGTTTGACGGTCCGGATGCTGAGGCTCGACCGCCTGCATCATTTTCCGATAAATTTGCTTTGCGTAACTCCATCTCAAAAAATGTCCCCAACTTGACCCGCATCAATATTTGCCGATGCCGCTCAGCGTATATTCTTTTGTCAAATGAAAGGAATCGGCTATGAAAGAAGAAACCCCACTCGGTGCCGTTAGTTTAGCGGCATCCGTCTCTTATCAGGAGAACTCGATCGTCAGTCAAACCCTGCTCAAGCGGTCGAGCGGCACGCTGACGCTGTTCGCTTTCGATAAAGGCCAGGCGCTGAGCGAGCACACGGCGCCGTTCGACGCCGTGGTGCAGGTCATCGACGGCAAGGCGCAAATCATCATCGCCGGCAAGCCCTATCTGGTCAGCGCAGGCGAATATATCATCATGCCGGCCAATGTGCCGCACGCGGTGAATGCCGTCGAGCGCTTTAAAATGCTGCTGACCATGCTGCGCAGCGCCGAGTAGCGAGCCTAGTTTTTGGCCTCGCAGCAGCAGATTCGGCTGGATCAAACGGTGCTTTCAGTTTAGGCTGCATCTTGTTGCGTACGGCGGAAAAAGCCGGTAAAGATCAGGGCAACTCCGGCCAGCGTCAGCAAGCCGGCCAAAACCCAAAGCAGAGCGAGAAAAAGCTCGAGCTTGTCTATGCCTAAAAACAAACCGACCTTGGTTTTGGTTTTGCCGATAAGAGCATAGACGAGAGGCATTCGAAAGAAAAAAAGAGCTGCCCCGCCGGCCGACAAAATAAGGCCGAATATTTTTCTCATCTTAACCTCTGCTGATTCAAATTCGCAACTACAAGACTTTTCCGTCGCCGATGAGGAAGTCCTTAAGCCGGCTAATTTGCAGAAAAGCTGGTGTTCGCCAGGTTGTCTTCCCGTGCACTATTTCCAACGGGCTGATAGGGTGCCGTAAAGTTACTCTTCGCCCCATCGCTCTCGTCGGCTCTGCAGCGCCCTTTTTGCCTTGTCGCGCTCCATCTTTGCCAGCCGTATGCTCTGCGGCGTGACTTCGACGACTTCATCCTCGGCGATGAATTCGATGCACTGATCCAGGGACAGCATGCGCGGCGGCCGAATGGTTACGGCAATGTCCGAGGTGGAGCTGCGCATGTTGGTCAATTTTTTTTCGCGCGTGATGTTGATGTCCAAATCGCCGCTGCGGTTGCGCTCGCCGACGATCATCCCTTCATAAACCAGTGTTCCCGGTTCGAGGAACAGTTCGCCGCGGTCGGCCATCGCCAAAGCCGCATAAGCCGTCACTCTGCCCGGACGATCGGCCACCAGTGCGCCGCTGGCGCGCTGCGGAATGGGACCCGCCCAAGGCTCCCAGCCGTGAAAAATCGAATTGAGAACGCCGGATCCTTTGGTGTCGGTGAGAAAATGGCTGCGGAAGCCGATCAAGCCGCGTGAAGGAATGATAAACTCGAGCAGAACGCGGCCGTGCCCCTTGTTGATCAAGTTGATCATTCGGCCTTTGCGCGACGAGAGCTTTTGTGTCACCACGCCGACATACTCTTCCGGCACATCGATCATCACCTCTTCGGTCGGCTCACACCGGACGCCGTTGATTTCTTTGGTAATCACCTGCGGCTTGGAAACCATGAACTCGTAGCCTTCGCGCCGCATGGTTTCGATGAGCACGGCCATCTGCAGCTCGCCGCGTCCCTTGACCTTAAAGGCATCCGGCCGCTCAGTCTCCTCGACTTCAATGGCGACATTGCCGAGCGTTTCGCGCTCGAGCCGCTCACGCAGATGTCGTGATGTGAGGTACTTGCCTTCTTTTCCCGCAAAGGGACTGGAGTTGACGTAAAAAATCATCGACAGCGTGGGTTCGTCTACCTGAATGCGCGGCAAAGGCTCCGGCGCATCGCTCGCCGCAAGTGTGTCGCCGATGCGTACTCCCTCGACGCCCGCAAAGGCGGCAATATCGCCCGCTTCGACCCGATCGACCATTTTTCGACTTAGATTTTCGAATGTATACAGAGCAGAAAATTTGACGCCGAGCTGTACCCCTTGCTCGCTGCATAATGCATAGGCGGTGTTCATCTCCAAGGCGCCGCGCCACAGTCGACCCACGGCAATCTGACCGACATAAGGGTCATAGTCCAAATTCGTGACAAGAAACTGCATCGGCGCGTTGTCGTCGGCCTCAGGGCCGGGTATAGTGTCGAGAATCGCTTCAAACAGCGGCTCCAAAGATGTCGAACCGTCGCCCAGCTGCCGATGGGCAATCCCTTTCTTCGCGTTGGTGTAGAGGATGGGAAAATCGATTTGGCTCTCATCGGCATCGAGGTCGATAAAGAGGTCGTACACCTCGTTGACGACCTGCTGGATGCGGGCATCGGCGCGGTCGATCTTGTTGACGACGAGAAGCATCGGCAGCCGTTTCTCCAACGCTTTCTTTACGACAAAGCGCGTTTGCGGCAGCGGTCCCTCGGCTGCATCGACGAGCAGCAGCGCGCCGTCCACAAGGTTCAGGCTGCGTTCCACCTCACCGCCGAAATCGGCGTGCCCCGGCGTGTCGACGATGTTGATCTTGACGCCCTTGTAATTGACCGCCGTATTTTTGGCCATGATGGTGATGCCGCGCTCGCGCTCTAAATCCAGCGAGTCCATAATCCGCTCCGCCACCTGCTGATTGGCGCGGAAAATCCCGCTCTGGCGCAGCATGCCGTCCACCAAGGTGGTCTTGCCGTGATCGACGTGCGCAATGATGGCAATATTGCGAATTGTATTCTTTCTCATGCATCCTCTCATTGAATGAAGATCTTTTTACGGGTCTTCGGTCTCCAAAGTCATTTTGTAAATCTGCAGCGAACCGCCTGCCCCTATGCGCCTGCAGGAAGCGCTTTTATTAAATTCCTTTGTCCGATTGGGAATGCTCTCGACTTTATGCGGCAGCAGCTTTCTATGCAGCATTGTCGCGCTCGGTGCGGAGTATTGCCGCCTCGCACCGACCGGCAACAGGCGGGTGGGCAATCCGCAGATCTCTCATTACAGTACAATTGCCCGTTACTTGAGCAGGAGAATCGGCCGACAAAGTCGCGTCGACCCTGCCTGCAGAATCGCCCAATAAACCCCCGAAGCAACGACGCTGCCGAACGCGTCGCTGCCGTCCCAATAAACGCTGCCCTCCCGCTGCGGCTCTCCCTGCCCTTCGAGCGTCCTCACGGATCGGCCATCCGCATCGACGATTTCGATCGTAACACGCCCTTCATAGGGCACCATAAAGCGGAAAGTCGTCCCGGCATTGAATGGATTGGGATAGCTTTGCAGCAGGAAGGGCGAAATTACGGTTTCTCGGCGTTCTTCCACCTTGGTCTCCTGCTTGAGCACAAAGTTCAAGGCGCTTAAATTATAACCGCCGCGCTGAGCGATGTGCGCAAGGTCATGCGTCCCCTTTTCCAAAACGATGCCGGAGAGCGTAACGGATCGCCACGCCTGCCAGCCGCCAGTATTGGGAATCGCCGCCAAACCCAGCGGCTTGCCGTCGAGCTGCAGCACGGCCTGCCCTCCGCCGGTAGCAGAAGCGACCCGCAGTTCGATGTCATACACGCCGCTCTTTTCCACCGTCACGGTATATTTTTGCCACTCGCCGCTCTCGATCCAGCCGATGTTGAACGGCGCTCCCTGGGCATCGCTGCAGTTCTCTATATCGACGCCGTCGTTGCGGTATTTCCATCCCATGTTCCATGCGGAGCCCCCGACGCCGTCGGTGTTCTCCGAACGGGTGTCTTTATAGGCCAAGCCGGCGTTGCCGTAATCATAGTCTACGGCGGCAATTTTGCCCGGAATGCGGTGCTCTTTGAACGGCAGCCGCCGCACGGCAAAATCCGGCCGCATCAGGGCGTCGATCACATCCGGCAAAAACGTGCAGTTTTCCAGCTTGAGACCGCGCGCCATCTCCATCAGGCCGTCCATGGCCGCCTGAACCGTCGGCTTGCCGGCTTCTCCGCGCCAATATGCCAACACACGCTCGTATTTGGCCGGAAGCGGAGCAGAATAGGGACTGCTGATGGTTTCGACCTTTTTGTGCGCCCACCAACACCAGCCGATGTCGTTCTTTTCGCACGCACGAACGACGGCAGAGTACCACGGGTTCGAGTTTTCGCCGGATTCCCCTAACCACAAGGGAACATTTTGCTGCGACCTTAAAGCGAGGTAGCTGTTCAGCGTGCTTTCCGCCGTGCTGCTCCAATACTTGTGAAAGCTGTAGGCCATGTTGTCGTCGATCGGCGGCCCGAGCTGGTTGAAATCGGTACCCCA
The DNA here is from genome assembly GCA_034505495.1 of candidate division KSB1 bacterium. Classification (NCBI taxonomy): domain Bacteria; kingdom Pseudomonadati; species Candidatus Zhuqueibacterota bacterium. The sequence goes on from JAPDQV010000010.1 coordinate 38,180, forward strand.
AGCATTACCTTCGAGAAAAAGCAGATGGTTTTGATCCACCTGACGGATGGCCTGCGCAATGCGCCGATAAAGCGATCGTAAAGCGCTGTTGGAATAGCCCGAAGGCAAAACCGGCTCGTTGAGCAGATCATAGCCGCCGATCCACTCCTCGTTCGCATACCGTTCGGCGATTTTCTGCCAAAGTTCCACGGTTCTGTCCTGATTCGCCTTGACTGTCCACAATCGCGCAACCTGGCCGTCGCTGTCGCTGATGTTGCCGGCATTCTGTCCGCCCGGTGCACAGTGGAGATCGAGGATCAAATAGAGCCGATACTTTTTACACCATTCCAGCACATTATCAATGACCTGAAAGCCTTCTTCCAAATAAACTCCCGGCCGGTCTTCCGGCGTCAGCAGCCGATAGTTGAACGGCAGACGCACCGAATTGCAGCCCCACGAAGCGATGGCGGCGATGTCGGCCTCGGACACATAGTTCGCTTCATACTCACGATAAAAAACCGCGGCGTTCTCCTCGCCCACCAAATCGACAATTTGTTTTCGGATCGAAGACGGAGAACCAAAACCGGGGATGTGAAGCATATAGCCCTCAGGTACCAGCCAGCCGCCGAGTCCGTAGCCGCGCAGCAGCACCGGTTTGCCGTCGCCGTCGACAATCTGCTTTCCGGAAGCTTTCAAAAAAGCAAAAGCCGGCGATGCAGCAATGAACAGAACAAGCAATATAATGATGCTTTTTCTTGCCTTTTGCATAGTCAGCCCTTTCCGCCACTTTGGCAACGGGTAAGTTACGAAAAAGATTTGCAGATTGCATCATTTGTTTTTTTTCATACAATTTTGTTTATTGTTTATACCCACATCTCTCAGTCGAAAAATAACTTTGAGGAGCAAGAGATGAAGAATCTAACCAGTTGGGCTAAGCGGAACACCTTGGTGTTCATCTGTCTTTTCTCCTCGGCCTCCACTCTATCTGCCGAATACCTTCCCGGCGACCAGTTCGAGCCGTGGGAAGGTGGGCCCGCCTACTATGCGCAGTGGCCGAACGGTCCCTCACCGGCTTCCGACTTTTTCCCCATTGCCGTCTGGCTGCAAAGTCCCGAAGCAGGTACGGCAAAAACCTATAAAGCCGTCGGCATCAACACGTTTATCGGTCTGTGGCAGGGCCCCACCGCCGGTCAGCTTAACGCCGTGGCCTCGCTCGGCTTAAAGACCATCTGCGCGCAAAATACGCTCGGCCTCACCCATTTTCGCAATAACGTCATTATCGCCTGGCTGCAGGATGATGAGCCGGACAATGCACAAAACGGCACGCAGGATCCCGTACCGCCGAGCGAAATCATCCGCCGTTACCAGGACATGAAGGCCGCCGATCCGACGCGGCCCGTCTATCTCAATCTGGGCCAAGGCGTCGCCTGTGACGAGTGGTACGGCCGCGGCAATCGGACTAACCACCCCGAGGATTACCGGGAATACGCCAAAGGTGCCGACATCCTTAGTTTCGACGTCTATCCGATGAACGTCTTTCCTTTGCCCGACAACGCTGCGCCGTGGTTCAAAGCGTTTCACAATAAAGTGGCGCAGGACATCCGATACGTCGCCTACGGCACCGAAAACCTGCGCAAGTGGTGCGACTATGCCAAACCGGTTTGGGTGTGGATCGAAACGACCAACATCGACGGCGATAGCCGCTATGCCCTGACGCCGCAGATCGTCCGCGCCGAGGTCTGGCTGGCGCTCATCCACGGCGCGCGCGGCATCGGCTATTTCTGCCATCAATTCAGCCCGACCTTTATCGAGGCGGGACTTTTGGCGAATGCCGCCATGGCTAAAGGAGTCGAGACCGTCAATCTGCAGATCACGGCGCTGGCGGCTGTACTTAACACGCCGAGCGTAAGCAACGGCCTCACGGTCGCATCGGCAAATCCTGCAACTCCCGTCGATGCAACGCTGAAGCGACACGACGGATACACCTACGTGTTTGCCGCCGCAACGCGGCCCGGATCAACCACCGTCACCTTTACTCTACGCGATTTCGGCAACGGCATGGTCGAGGTCATTGACGAAAACCGCTCGCTCGCCATGACCGAAGGCGTTTTTCGCGACGAGTTTTCAGACTACGCCGTTCATTTGTACAAAGTCGCCCATACGGCGGTGACAAAAGTGGGAAAAGCCGAAAAGCAAAATCTCGATTTACGGCTCTTACACGCCGGAAACCCCTTTAATGACGAGACAGTCATTGCGTTTTTTCTCCCTCAGGAGAGCAACATAACCTTGGATGTCTATGATTCATTTGGGAGAAAAGTCGCTGAACTGATGCGGGGCAGAAAGCCTGCCGGCAATTATCGGGTGCCGTTCCGGCCCGATCCTAAACTTGCCGGCGGGGTATTCTTTTGCGTGCTGCAAACCGAGCAAAGTACGAGCGTCGGAAAACTGCTTTATCTTAAATAACCTCGAGCCGCCCGCGACAAGCACTCTAACCCTGCTGTTCCCTAAGAGAGAAGCCCGGCGGGAAGGCGAGGACGTCTTGCCTCTTGTCCTTCCCGCCGATGATGTCACTACCGTTGTACTAAATCTTGAAGTGCATGTGCCGCCAAAATGTAATGGGCGCAAATGTCAATGACGTACTCGTTCTCGCCCCACAGAAACGGCCAATCCTCTTTATTTTCTAAAAAATCAGGCTTTATAAGCAAAAGACCTGGCACAACGCCGCCGGCAATAAAAGTAAAATCAGCGCGATTGTTGCCGTAGGCAATCTTTTTCGAACGCACGCCGACGCCCGAAACAAACGAAATATTGGAGTAGGGATGACACCCGAAAATATAATCCATACCGCGGAACGCGTATTCGGCACCGATTATCTCCGGAAAAGCTTTGTGCAGGAGATAATTGGTCTCTACCCAGTCGATGATCGTTCCATTTCCGGCCCAACCGCCGGTCGTTATGGGAATGCCGAAGGGATTCTGCTTCAAGAGCTCATCATTATAGGCTTTGAATTTCTGCACAAAAGGCAGCAGTTTTTTCCGATATGCCTGATCCCGATAAGGCAGAGCCGATACCGCGGTTTTGATGAGCCGAGTCGAGGACCGTTCGAGCTCGGACCATAGCAGCTTGTCAAACAGGTCGGCATAGGCTTGATCTTTTGTCGAGATGTACAACTGCAGCGCCGCATTCAGTTCCGGAGCCCCCATGCCGAACGGACCGCCTCGCCGTCCCTCCTGAACGCGCCTCTGCTCTTCGGCAAAGGCTTTTTTCGCGGCAGTCAAGCACTCCTCGGCCAGCTCGTCAAGGTAGCTGCGCAAAGCGCGCGACGCGGCGGCCAGTGCGGCGATCGAGGCATAATTGTTCCACGGCAGATCGTTGGTGAAAACCCACCGGTCGTCCGGCGTGCCGCTTGTCAAGCCGTCTGATTGATAGGGCTTCAGTTTCGGATTAAAAGGCAGGTTGTCCGTAATGTTCGAGGCGTCTCCCAGGTGGTGGTATTGGTGTAAATTCGGCTCGATGATGCCGCTGATCGCCCGGCCGAAAGCGCGGTGCTGAGCAAGGATTGCCAGGATGCCCTGTTCAATTTGCTGCAAAATGTCCGGTTTACCGTCCGGGTGATGAATATCAACGAATCGTTGCGACTGATCCACCAGAGTTTCATCGCGCTGCGGTCGGAACCGTTCCCATGTGTTCACCAAGTTCATGACGGCGGCGCAGTGGGAACCGGTGCGAATATCGAAATCGCCGGCGTCGAACCATCCGCCGATGTTCAAGCCGGGCACGCGCTCGCCGGGCTGGTAACGCGTCTCGGTGCTCCCGCCCATGCGGTATCCGTCAAAGTGCTGATGATTGATCGGCGCCTGCAGAGCGTCGTCCAGGTGAGCGGCACCATGCCAGACTCGATAGGCTTCGTTAACGAACATGTGATCCATCTGCACCGGAAACCAGACGTCCAGCGTCGGATGCCAAATCCCCTCAAAGACATGCGCGCCGATCAAAAAAGGTCCGCTTTGCTCGTCGCCATATTGAATGCGGTATATCCCTTCCTCCTGCAGCGATGAAAAGTCGAAGCGCAGATAATGATAGCGATAAAAATCGCCCCAATCCTGTGTTCTGCCGCGGTATTTTTCGACCCATTGACCGTTTGCCTCCAACTTGTGCACAACTGCTTGCTGCAGAGGAACGTCGTTTTTATCCAGCTCGATCACAGCCGTCTTGGGCTGAGTCGGGTGATAGCCGACCTGCGAATAGGCGATCATGGGTCGACGTTTCCAATTGGGGAGCGTGGTCGGCGTCAGTTGCCACTCGACCACCAGGCCGGTACGATCGGCCGGAAGAAGTGTGCGTACGACATACCAGCCGTTCTGCGCCACGCTGCGCCCGTCAAAAAGCTGCAGATCGCCGTCGAGAAGAGAGCGAATGGTGATGCAGCGTTCGGGATCTTCCGGCGCCAGAGTAAGCACTTTGCCCGTTGCAAACGGTTTGGGCTCCACATACTCGCCGCGGCCGCGATCGTCGAACGTCGAGTGGCCGGCGTATTGCCGAATCTGCGTCGACATCGGCTTGACTTCCATCGAATTGCAGGGATAGAGCGGGAAAATGCCTGTACGGTCGTCTATTCGATAGGTCTTTTCAAAATAAGCGGAAGGCAAAAATTCAAGGTTGAATCCGGTGCGTCCGTTCAGCTTTTCGGGCAAAGGCTGATCGAGATAGACGCGGAAAAAGGCGCTCCGGCCTTGAGCAAAAACCACCACTCTGGAGGTAAAATCGAACTCGTCGTAGCGCAGCGTTATCTCGACGCTGTTTTCTTCGCGATTAACTTTTCGCTCTACGAGCCTGGGGATTTGATCCCATTGTTCCGGCGTCGGTTTGAGCCTGACCGCTCCGCCGGTGGCCGTCCGCACCCCGTGATGGATAAGAATGATGCCGGAGGTCTTTTCGTCAAAGAACATGCCGGTGTAGGCATTTTCGAACGCCAGCACATTAAAGCCCGGCATTTCAAAATATTCTTTGTCATTCAGCTTGAGAAAGCTCTCCTCAGCGGAGAACGCATTCCCCAAAAATAAAACGGCAAAAAGCAAAAAGATCCGTTTGCAGAAGCGATGTTTCATCATGCATCCCTCAGTTTTTTGTTTTTCCACTTGGTATTCAGCTTTGTCAATCCATACCGTCGATCGACAAACAGCCCGGCAAAAGCCGTCGCATCATCCGGTCATTCAATAGTATCGCATCCTTTGCAAAGCATGCAGTAAGTGATTTTTGCTGCCCGGCTCGCAAGACGGAAGGGATTGTGATTTGACGAACGCTGGGTACCGGGTTGTTTTGACAAACGCAAAATGATGTTGAATGTTCTCTAATCCAAGGCAACGGAGAAACTGACGCCGCTCGGCCTCGGCAGGCCAAAGACCAACGCGCCGGCCCTCATCTGCAAAGGCTAAGGTTGAACATTGCAAAACAACGGCAGTTTTACGACCCATCAGTGATTCTTACTCTACCCGCCCCCATATAGCGTCGCCGGTAGTAAGAATCGCTCAGTTTGTTCAATGCGACCCCTTTTTGCCGACCGGCATCGATGAAATAACCCTTCTGCAGATAAAGCCCGACATGAGTAGGTCTCCCCTTTTCGCCGAAAAAGACAAGATCGCCGAACTGCAGCGCTCGGCTCGGTATCGGCAGGCAATAGGCGTACAGATCGACCACTGTCCGCGGCAGCGAAACGCCCAAGGCATTCCGATAGAGGGTCGAGACAAATCCGGAACAATCCATACCCTCTTCCGTACTGCCGCCCCAACGGTAAGGCACTTGGTAATATCTTCGAATCTCCTGTTTGAGAAGCTCGACCTGCGGAGGTTGAAGAGGCGGGTATGACTGAATAATGGTTTCCTGTTGAGGAAGCGTGGAAGAGCAGGCACAAATCGCGTAGATCATCACAATTAAAAGGATGATCAGCACCAGCTGAAGGTTACGCAATTGTTCCTTTCCCGGATTCTTCATAATGTGGAGGGACGAACAAATCGACGTTTGCAAAGCCAACGGCTGATTTAATAGTGCGCCTTTCAAAGCCGCGGGAAAAATAAAAAGCCCTTGAACAAATAGGTTCAAGGGCTTGCTGTAGCGGGGGCAGGATTTGAACCTGCGGCCTTTGGGTTATGAGCCCAACGAGCTACCAGACTGCTCCACCCCGCGGTGTCATTATAATTTAATAAATATTTTTTTAAAGTCAAGTTTAATTTCCCGACACAAATGTATCTAAAGCGCTTAAAGCCTGTAGAGAATCATCCGTAGCGTCCTTCGATGTATTCCGCTGTACGCGGGTCCTTGGGCGCAATGAACAGGTCGGTCGTAGCGCTGTGTTCGATGACCTCGCCCATCAGCATAAAAATACACTCTTCGCTGACGCGGCGCGCCTGCGCCATGTTGTGGGTCACGATAATAATGGTGTATTGACCTGCCAATTCGCGCATCAACTCTTCGATGTGCAGCGTCGCCTCTACGTCCAACGCCGAACAGGGCTCATCCATCAGAATGATCTGCGGTTTGAGCGGTAAAAGTCGGGCAATGCACAGCTTTTGTTGCTGCTCCAACAAAAGAGTCGTCGCTTTGACATTCAGCTTGTCCTTGAGATCTTTCCACAGCCCGACTGCCCGAAGGGACTGCTCAACCGCTTCGTCCATTTGAGCCCGTGTTAAACTGCCGCGCGGCGTGTGGATGCGCAGCCCGAAAACTACATTCTCATACACGGAAATCGGCAGCGGGTTCGGCCGCTGAAAGACCATGCCGACCTGCTTGCGCAGCTCTTCCAGCGAAACGTTCGGATCGTAAATGTTGTTTCCCAGTATCTTGATCTCGCCGGTCGTGGTGACGTTGCCGTAACGTTCGTTGACGCGGTTGAGACAGCGCAAAAAGGTCGTCTTGCCGCAGCCCGACGGGCCGATAAGCGAAGTGATGATTCCCGCGCGAATGTTCAGGTTGACATTGATCAGCGCCTGGAAATCACCATACCAAAGGTTGAGGTCGCGTGTTGTGACGGCATAGGATTCCATCAACCGAATCTTCCGTTTACATAGTCATAGGTTTTCTGCGAGGCAGGATGATCGGAAAAGATCACGTCCGTAGCGTCGATTTCGACCAATTCGCCGTTAAAGAAAAACGCCGTGCGGTCTGCCAGGCGCCTCGCCTGCTGCACCAGGTTGGTGACCATGATGATCGTAATTTGTGAGCGCAGCTCTTTCAACGCATCCTCGATGCGCATGGTTGTTACCGGGTCGATGGCGATCGAGAATTCATCGAGGCACAAGATTTCCGGATCGTGCGAAAGAGCGCGGGCGATGGTCAGCCTCTGCTGTTGTCCGCCGGAAAGTTTGGTGCCCAACGTGTGAAGCCGGTCTTTGACTTCATCCCACAAAGCCGCCTGTCTCAGGCAGCGCTCCACCCGTTCATCCAATTCGGCTTTGTCGGTAATGCCGGCCATGCGCGGCGCAAAGGCCACATTATCGTAAATCGACAGCGGCAGTCCCACCGGCAGCGGGGAAACAATGCCGATCTTGCGGCGCAGCTCGTAGACGTTTCGGATATCGTAAATATCCTCGCCGTTCATCCAAACGCTTCCCGAGACGCGGGCACTGGGAATGAACTCGATGGTCCGGTTGAGCACCTTCAGAAACGTGGATTTACCGGATTGCGCCGGGCCGATGATTCCCAAGATTTCGTTCTCGTAAACATCGAACGAAATGCCCTTGAGGGCCTCGTGTGCGCCGTAACTGACCCGCAGGTTGCGGATCTGAATTTTTTCTTTTTTGTCTACCATTTTTTGCGCGACCGTAAGCGGATGCGAATGACAATCGACAGCGCATTGACCAACAGCACGGTGCCCAAAAGCACGACAGCCGTGCCGTACGGAAGCGCCTCGGGAACATCGGGAACCTGCGTCGAGATCGTAAACAGATGCATGGAAAGAGCCATGCACTGATCGAGCAATCCGTAGGCAAAAATGTCGCCTTCACGGATGGCCTTGTAGAACACGGCACCGGTAAACATGATCGGCGCCGTTTCACCGGCAGCGCGTGAGACCTGCAGAATAACGCCCGTCAGTATGCCGCTGATCGAATTGGGCAGCACGATGTGGCGAATGGTCTGCCATCGTGTTGCCCCGACGTTCCAGCACGCTTCCCGAAAGGCCATGGGAACCGAGGCGAGCGCCTCTTTGGTGCCCGCAATGATCACCGGCAGGGTCATGATGGCGAGCGTCAGAGAGGCGGCCAAAATGGAACGCCCGATGCCTGCAGCCAGCACAAATGCGCCGAGGCCGAAAAGCGCATGCACAATACTGGGCACGCCGGCCAGATTGACCACAGCCAGATTGATGATTCGCGTCAGCAAATTCTCCCGCGCGTATTCATTCAGATAGATGGCGGTCATGACGCCGATAGGAGTGGCGATCAGCAGCGAGATGATGACCAAATAAAGCGTTCCCAGAAGCGCGGAAAAAATGCCTCCTTGGCGCATGCCGTGCGTGGGATTTTTGAGAATAAAATCGAGGGAGAGAATCGGCCACGCTTTGACAAAGAGATAAACGATGATCAGGATCAACGGAATGATCATCAGCAGGCTCATTGCCAAAAAGATGCTCTTGGCAATTTTCTCACTCCGCGCGTTTTTCAGCGTCAGTTCGGTAGCGGTGAACATTCGTCATCCTATTTGTTGCGAATGCCTTTAACGATCAAATCGGCAGTCAAATTGATGATAAAGGTGATGGTAAACAAAAGAATGCCGATGATAAAGAGGACCTGATAGTGTTCCGAGTGTACCGGCGCTTCGCCGAGTTCGGCGGCGATGGTGGCCGTGAGCGTTCGAACCGGTTCCAAAAGGCTTTTCGGAATGCGGATCGAATGGCCGGTGGCCATGAGGACGGCCATGGTTTCACCCACGGCGCGGCCGACGCCGAGCAGCGCCGCGGCTAGAAGGCCGTTGCGGGCTGCCGGCAGCAGCACACGATAAACCATTTGCCAGCGTGTGCAGCCGAGCGCCAGTGCCGCTTCACGATAGCTGTCGGGAACCGCCTTGAGGGCATCCTCGCCGATCGAGACGATGATCGGCACGCTCATCAGCGCCAGAATGATGCCGCCGTTGAGCATGGTCAAACCTATGGGAGCATTGAATATTTGAATGATCAAAGAGTTCATGATGGTCAAGCCGATAAAGCCCCAAACCACCGACGGGATTGCCGCCAACATTTCGATGACGATTTTAAACGTCTCCCGCACCTTGGGCGAACAGAATTCGGAAATGTAAATTGCCGCCCCCAATCCGAACGGAACCGCAATCACCATGGCGAGCGACGTGACGCTGAGGGTTCCGACGATCAGCGCCAAGGCGCCGTAACGCACATGGCTTTGGGAAGTCGGGTACCATTCGATGCTGGTGAAAAACTCTTTGACGTTGAAACCTTTGAAAAGAAAAGAGCTCCCCTCACGAAAAACAAAGAAAAAGATGGCAAAAACAAAAAGGATAGCGCTGACGCCGCTGACCCTGATCAGATTCTCGATAATGCTTTCTTTGATCTGTTCCGCAACCCGCGACCGCTTTTTCACTGTTGCTTCCCTCCCGCAACTTGAAGCTCCTCCTCAGGATGCACCGGTACATAGCCGGACAACTTGACGATATGCTGTCCTTCCGGTGAAAGAATCCAATCGAGATATTTCCGGATGGTTTCATTGGGTTCGCCCAAGGTGTACATCAACAGCGGTCGAGCGATCGGATATTTGCCGTTTTGCGTGTTTTCGATCGTCGGGGCATAAGCGGGTTCGCCCTTCTTTCTGCAAATGCGCAGCATCTTGACTCGATCGTTGGCGTATCCCATGCCGCTGTAGCCGATCGCACTGGGCGTCCGGCTGACCAGTTCGACGACGTCCTTCGAACCGTGCATGTCGATCGTACCCAGACGCATGTCGCGCTTTTTGCCGATTACCGCCTCGCGAAAATAGTGATAGGTCCCCGAATTCGACTGCCGGCTGACGACCATTATCTCGTCGCGCGCACCCTTCGGCAAAGTCACGCCCAACTGCGACCAACGGGTAATCTTGCCGTGCTCGCCATAGATCTCCGCCAGCTCTTCGATGCTCAGGCTGTCGATCGGATTGTCCCTGTGAACATAGATCGCCAACGCGTCGTAACCGACAAGAAACTCGACCGGATCTTTGCCGGTGTGCTCCTTTGCCTTTTTGATCTCCATCGGTTCCATACGCCGGCTGCAGTTGGCAATATCGACGGTGTTTTCGATCAGCGCGGCAATACCGGTACCGGAGCCGCCGCCCGAGACTTCAATGGACACCTCATCGTTGACATGCGCATAGGCCTCGGCCCAAGCCTGAGCTAAATTGACCATCGTGTCGGAGCCTGTGTTTTGGATCGTCCGTTTGGCAACTCCGGCGGCCGATTGACTCGACCTTCCATACAGGCAGGAAACGAACAGGCTGCTGCTTACGGCAAGCAGAACTAGGCCGGCCGCCTTTAGCATCCTCCTGCACGGTTGCGCAGCCGCCGAACGACGTAACAACGACGTAGTCAAAGAGTCGCGTTTACAGGTTTTCACCGGAAATTGCCTCGATTAGATCGCAAATGTTTGCCCGTAAACTGTCAAAAGCCTTCTCAAGGTGCGGGAAAAGCGCACCGGGATCATTCGGCTTCATTTTCGGCATTTTCATCGGCCATTCGATCACGATGGTGGTGAGCGGCAGACTGAGCTGTGAAGGCTTGATATGCGGTGAAAGCAGAATGACGCCGTGTATGGTTTCTTTGCCGGTGACTTCGGCGACGGATTTCGGTTTTTGTTCCGAAATGTTAATGCCCTTTTCGGCCATAAAGCCGACGATCATCGGATGTATCGGCTGGGGATTAATACCGGCGCTGAAAAAGCGGAACTTTGGTTTCTGCAGCGAGTTGGCAATGCCCTCGGCCATTTGGCTGATGATTGCGTTGTCATCATCGACAAAAAGAATGTTGTAGCCGCTCGCAGCCGAGTGTCGGACGTTCTCGCCGGTAACCACATAGTAGGTTTCCTGGCAAATGCTCTTGGCCTGATCGGCAACCCGCTCCAGTCGTCGGGCAATCGTCAGCAGGGGATTAATGGCTTCGTCGCCGAGCACGCCTTTGGCGCGCAGCTCAAAAATCTGCTGGTTGATCTTGAAACGAAGGTTATCGGCGACGTCCTCAATATCCATCAATTGGCGTGCTTTTTCGAGGTCGCGGTCTGCAAACGCCTGCACCGCATCGCGGAACATCTTGATCGAGGCATCGGCCAGCTCTTCGAACGGCAAACTTTCATAATCGGCGCCCAGATTCTGCAGCAATACGATCTGGCGACACATGCTTTCGGCATAATCGCCGATGCGTTCCAGCCCGCTGACCATCTTGAGCACCGCATAGATGAAGCGCAAATGAATCCCGACCGGCTGCTGCCGCACGATGAATTGCAGACACAAGCGATCGATTTCATCCTCGAGGTCATCGATCAAATAGTCGCGCAGGATGACGACATAGGCTTTCTGTCGATTTTTTTCCAACAGAGCGGCCACGGCGCCGCGCAGGGCCGCTTCGTCCAATGCCGCCATGCGCATGAGCGTCTGGCGAATGGTCTGCAGATCGCGCTGCAGAGTGGCTTCATATCGAGGTTCACTTTGCATCTTTTGCCGCCTTTTTGAAGAATCGATTCATTTGTTTGATAAAATATGAAAGCTAAACTCAATTTGCAAGATTAAGCCGCTTATTAATAAACTCTTAATATTGCAATGACGATTATCCACACTATTTCAATGAAGCAAAAGCACACGGCGGACAAAGCGGCTATCGCCGCACCGAATGCTGATGAGATACACGCCGCCTGCGTACACACTGCCGTCGAGAGCGAAGCGATGCTCCCCTTTTGCCAACCGGCCTTCAGCAACTAGAGCAATTCTTCTGCCGGTCAAATCAAAAAGCTCGATTCGGGTCGGCGCCGATTCCGGCAGATAAAGCTCCATGATAAAAGCGGAATTCGTCGGATTGGGATACAAGCGGCAGTCGAATTGGGCCTCGTCACGGGAGCGGATGCCGGTTGCGTCGGTCGGCAACTCGACGGCGACGTCGCTTTGCGGCTTTTCGAGTTCCGCAACAACCTCCTTCACAACGCCCTCATATTCCGCCGCGATGCGGTAGCTGCCGAGAAAACCGCGAATTTCATAGACGCCTTCGGCATCCGTTGTGCCTTCGGTTCGTGTCCACCATCGATTCAACACCAAATCGACATAGGCGTGGTAGTTGGGCTTGTAACTCCAGTCTTTGCGGATCATGGCGCCCCGAGGCCGCCAGTGAATCGGCTCCCAAAATCCCCACATGACGAACTTGTTGACGCCGGGGTGACTGAAGATGAGCGTCAAAAAGTCGCGCGTATAATCCGCTTGAGCCTCTTCGTCGTCGATGTCGATGTCGAATTCGGTGATCTGAATCGGCAGGCCGTAAGCGGCAAACCGGTCGAGAATCTCCTTCAACCGGCGAGGCGTAGTCAGAACGGCGCCGAAATGCCCTTGAAATCCCAGGCCGTGCAGCGGCGCACCGCGAGAGAGAAGCAGCTCGACGATACGCGCCAGGTTGTCCTGTACCTTGATGTCGCCGCCCGAGATCAGCACTCCGGTTTCATTGAGGATCAGCCGCGTCTCGGGGTGCAGCTCATGAACTTTTTGGTACCATTCGACCAAAACCTCATCGCCGAGAAGGTCCATGACGTCGTGATTGGTATAAGGTTCGTTGACGACGTCCCATTCCTCGACGCCCGCTTCCCGTCCCACAGGCACCACGGTTTCCAAATGCTCCAGCAGGGCTTGGCGCAGGCCGGCCGGATTGTTCGCCAGGGAGCGAAAATAGGGCGTCATCCACGTCCAGCCCGGCCAAATCAGCACATGCCCTTTGGTGCGAAAACCGTTATCAACCAGCCATTCCGCTCGGTGACGATAATCCTCCCGCACCTGCGCCGAAGAATACCATCCCCAACTGCCGTCTCCCATGTAAAAGGGCGTTGTAGCGGCGTTAAAGAGCTTAAAGATTTCTTCCCGATACCTTCGACCGTTCCGGCTGTCTTCGAACAGCGGACCATCCATAAAAGAACCGAACCGAAAAGCGTGACGCTGCATCTCGACCTTTACGCGCGCATTCTTGATCGGCAGATTGGCCTGGTTTTTGACTACGATCCGCAGATTACCCTTGCGCAGCTGCTCGATTCTTGCCTCCGCCTCAGCGCGCCAGGGAGCATTCGCCTCGCGACCGGCATAGGTGATTCGATTCTTCGGCAATTTTGCGGGATCGACATTGCGGCCCAAGTTAAGGGCAATGATGCCGCCGATTTCCAGCACCTGAGGGTAAAAGCCGAGATGAATGGTGAACTCCATCTTGCCGACTGGAAAATCCTGCGGCGCCTGGCCGTAAATGTAGATTTTATCCCATTCGCCGATCGGAGCCAGGTCGTGCGATGCAATTCCCGTCCAGGGTGATTCGGCAAGCTGAGCATAGAAAAATGCTTTTCCGGTCTCGTACTCGGGCGGCACCGATAGGCTGCGCACCCACAAAACCCAAAAGAGCATGTCGCCTTGATGCACGGCAATTGCATTTTTGGGTGAGACAAACTGCGGCTCCCAGGAATTAGCGCCGACGCGTTTGACGTCGATTTGATACGCCTGGGTAAAAGGAAGATCTGCGGCGGCGGTAACACGCCTCAAAGCGGCCGTACCTCCGCCAAGCGAATAACCGGTCAACCTGCTGCAGTCATAGAGCAGTTCCCCGGCAACCGGCAGCTTGTCTCGTTCCGCCGCCAAATAGTCGGCAAATTTCGGATCCGCTGACTGAGCAAACGTCAATCCGGTGAGACCCAGCAACAGGCAAAAGTATTTTGGTTTGAAGATTTTCATTTGCTTTTTCCGCAATTGCTGATATTGTTCAAAATGTTGCCGACGACCGAAAGAAGTCTCTATCGTGCCGCAAGCAGCACAACCGAGCGCGGTGCGGCATCGTAATAGCTGTCGGCAATGGCTTCCGCGAGATGCGGCGGTGAAAAATCCTTTGGATAAGCAAGCGAGGTGTCGATGACCCGCACCCACTCGCGGCCGCCCGGCAGCGCCGGAAGCTCGAAAACCAAGGGCTGCCAATACATGTTAAGAAGAACATGGAGGCGTTCATCGACTTTGGGATCATGCAGCGTAAAAGCCAGAGTATGCGAAGTCGGACTCCAATCGGGAGCCCCCAAATGCACACCATGCCAAATGATATGCAGGGCATCCTTTTGCTCTCCGACGGAGACCGGTTCTTCAGAGGTAAAACACCGGCTTTGCTGAACGAACTCGATCACGCCGCGGACGAACGCAAATAGGTCTTTGCGCCGCTTCAGATCGTCCCAATTGAACCAACTCTGTTCGTTGTCCTGGCAATAAGCGTTATTGTTGCCCAGTTGGGTGCGTCTGATTTCATCTCCCATCAAGAGCATCGGCGTGCCTTGCGAAATCAGCAAGATGGTGATGAAATTTTTGATCTGCCGCAGGCGCAGGGATTCGATATCCGGGTCGTCGGTCGGACCTTCAACGCCGCAGTTCCAGCTGAAATTTTCATCCAGCCCGTCGCGATTGTTCTCGAGGTTTGCCTCGTTGTGCTTTTGGTTATAAGAGACCAAATCGTTGACTGTAAAGCCGTCGTGGCAGGTGACAAAGTTGATGCTGCGGCGCGGTCCGCCTTCGCGGCCGTAGATGTCCGGACTGCCCAGGAGGCGGTCGGCGATCGACCGCGTCATGCCTTCATCACCGCGCACGAACCGCCGCACATCGTCGCGAAAGCGGCTGTTCCACTCGGCCCACCGTTCACCGACAAACGAACCGACTTGAAACAGGCCCGCGGCATCCCAAGCTTCGGCAATGATCTTGGCGTGCGCCGTCTCCGGCATGGTCTCGATCGACAACAGCGTCGGCGGATTGGATAACGCCCGACCTTGCTCGTCGCGACTAAGGACCGAAGCCAGATCAAAGCGAAAACCGTCTACATGCATTTCCATCGCCCAATATCGCAGGCAGTCCAGAATCATCCGCCTGACAACCGGATGGTTGGCATTGAGCGAGTTGCCGGTGCCGCTGTAATTGGCATAGCGGGATTTATCTTCTTCGAGGATATAATAAATTTCATTGCCGAGCCCGCGGAACGAATAAGTCGGACCATCGGCGCCGCCTTCGGCTGTGTGATTGAACACAACATCCAAAATGACCTCGATGCCTGCCAAATGCAGCGCTTTGACCATGTCGCGAAATTCGTCGAGAACGCCGATCGGGTCGCTCGTCGAGGCGTACCAGGGATGCAGGGCAAAGAAAACGATGGGGTTGTAACCCCAATAATTGTGCAGCGGCGGCGGCGCATCGCCGTCGTCGAACAACTGCACCGGCATCAGCTCCACGGCCGTAATGCCGAGGCTTTTGAGATAGGGGATCTTTTCGATAACGCCCCGAAACGTGCCGCGCACCTTCGGGTCGAGCCCGGAACTGGGATGCCGCGTAAATCCCTTGACGTGCATCTCATAAATGACGCTTTCGGCATAGGGACGGCGCAAAGGATAGTCGTCTTCCCAATCATAGCGGGAGGGATCAACCACCACGGACTTGATGGCCTGGGCGCAGTTGTCGCCGCCGATCCGCGCCGCCTCCCGATCGAATTTTTTGCCGATGGCGACGGCTTTGGCATAGGGGTCAACCAATACCTTGTGCCCGTTGAAACGCAGTCCCTTGGCGGGTTCAAACGGGCCGTAAGCGCGCCAGCCGTAAAGCTGCCCCTGGCCGATTCCCGGCACAAAACAATGCCAATAGTAAGAGGTGCGGTTCATTTTCGGATCGAGCGTAATGACCCGTTCTGGCCGCGGCGCATCGACGTCGTCGAACAGCAGCAGTTCTACGGCATAGGCATTTTTGGAATAAATACTAAAATTTACACCGTCGGCATAGACCGTCGCTCCCAAGGGAAAACTGCGGCCGTAAAGGCGGTGAGGATGAAGGTCGTGCAGGTCCATCACTTACAAAGCGTTACATGCCTAAAACAATGCTGAGCGTCAGCATGGACAGCCGATCGAACGATTTGGTCTCAAATCGTTCCCACTCGGCGCGGACTCCCAAGCCGCCTAGCTTGGCCACAGCGCCGATTCCCCAGGAAAAGTTCGAGCCGCCCTTGTTCGATTCTCTTGCAGTAATATTGTTCTGCTGATCCCAGAACGAATAACCGGCTTTGGCAAAAAGCTCGACCAGCGCCAAATCGACGCGGCCGAGTGCGTGCAGATCGTAGGCGGTGATGTTGGATTCGTATTTGATGTCGCCGGCTTTACTCTTGACGGTGCCGAAAGAGCGATACCCGCCTTCGAGTGCCAACGACTTGCCGGCCAGCACGCCTGCGTAAATTTTATAGGCAAAGCCGCTCTCATCGAGTTTCAGATCCGTGTTTTCCAGTTCACCGAGATCAGTCTTGACGTAGCTCTGGCCGACGCCGCCGCCGAAATAGGCGCCGCTGCTTTTTGCTTCCGTTAATCCCAACCCCGTCAGGATGATACTGCAGACGATCAAAGCACTCCGTTTCATAAGGCCTCCTTATTGCCCGCTTTTTATTCACCTGCACCGATTCGCGCTTCTGACGACTCATTCCCAGGCAAATCGGCTCATTTTATGAAATATAGCACAACTATTTCGCAAACGCCAACGAGAAATATCATAGGAATAACCGCTGCATCGGACGTGGCCGCGCAGTTGAATTCATACCGTCCTCAGCCTCATTCCGTTATTCACTGAATTCTTGTTTTCTTTTAGTTGCTTTTTTCAATGCCTCCATGCGCCCCATCGGCACGCGAATCGTGCCGTACCATTCCGGCGACGGAAGAATCGGCTTGACTTTAAAAGGAAGGTCCCGCCTCCTGCGGCCAAACAACAAATAACCAACGAAATGCAGTCCGGCAGCAAATGAGCGGCGGCCTTCGCGCGGCGATCGCACCGCCTGACGCAGTTTGTACCAAAGGTAACCGGGGCGAAAGTGGAAGCGGCGAAAGGCGCGCTCACAGAATCGTTCGATTTCTTCCGGCGGCAATCCCGGCAGATTGAGCACGCACCGATGGCCGCCTTCGGCCGTGAGCCATAGGTCAAAAGAATCGGTCGCCAGAAAGCCTTTTTCCTTGTAATAGGCATAAGCGCCGGTTCCGGGATAAGGCATTACCGGATAAAACTGCGCGCTGTCCGGTTTTATCTTTATCGCCAGCTGCAGCGTTTTTTTCATCGTCTCACGGGTTTCTCCCGGAAACCCGACCATGAAGCAGCCGTGCACCAAAATTCCCAGTTTATGGGCGTTTTCGACGAACCGCTGCTGAATCGCGGTATTCTGTCCCTTGCGCATGTTGCGCAGAATCCGGTCATCGCCGGATTCGAACCCTACCGCCGTGCTGTGCAGGCCCGCCTCTTTGAGCAGCCGCAGCGTCTCGAAATCGACGGTGGTGCGCAGATTGGCAAAAAAAGGCAGCCGAACGCCTTTTTCCTTGACCAGCTGCGCAAAGCGTCGGGCAAACGGCGGATCTGCGGCAAAATTATCATCCTCGAAGGTGATCTCGCGAATTTCCGGCATGTTCTCCTGCACCCACAGCATTTCGCCGACGATGTTTTCCGGACTGCGGTGTCGATAACGATGACCGTGCATCACTTGGGGATAGACGCAATAGAAACACATGGCGGTGCAGCCGCGGCCTCCGATCAGCATCACCATAGGGTGATGGCTGAGATTGAAATAATAGTCATTAGGATTAAGAAAGCGTTTGTAGATCGGCGCGATCCAAGGGAGATCGTCGAGATTTTCGATCAGCGGGCGCTCCGCATTTTTGCAGATTTCGCCGTTACGACGATAGGCGAGGCCCAAAACTCGGCTCGGCGAACCGCCCTGCTCCAACAGTTGCGCCAGCTCCGCCACCGTAAGGTCGTACTCGCCGATGCAGACGTAATCGACGGCCGGGTGACGCTCCAGCGTCTCACGCCAGAGCGCCGTGACGTGGGTGCCGACCATGGCGACGGCCGATTCGGGAAGTATCGCCTTGAGCTCACCCGCGACGGCACAATCACTGTACCAACTGGCGGTTACGGACTCGAGGACAATCAAATCCGGTGCAAAGTCCAGCAGGCGACTGCGGATGTCGGCGAGAGTGCGGCGGCTTGCGGGACAGTCGATCAAATCGATTTCATGGCCTCGCGATTCGGCAACCGCCGCGGCGGAAGCAAGCCAATAAGGGTAATACATAGTGCCGGACTTGATTACTCCCGGACTCCGCTGCGAACGGCTGAAACGCTCGAAATAAGGCGGATTAAGGAAGAGAATGCGCATAATCTCTATAGAAATTTAACATCGGACAAAAACAAATCGCAGCAGCGGTAACAAACGGGAAACAGGCCTCGGTGCTTTATCTCCTGCCGCCAACGACGGTATTTTTCGCCGTTCCAAATGTCCAAAAAGGACTGCTCGTGAATGTTGCCGCAAATATAATCGGGAAAATCCGGACAAGGCGTCACGTCGCCGTTCGGCAGGATGTACGACTTGACATAGATCGACAGGCAGGTACGGTGACCAAAGGTTTCGTGTATGTTCTCATAATAGGTCTCCACCTGATCCGTCTCGAGCGCCGGAGACAGCGAGACCGGCAAAGGCAGATCGGAGCTGTAAAGCTTTTCGAGCTCCTGACGAATCCCCTCGTACTTGCCGCGGCGCTCGGGATCGAAAATGACGCCGCTTTCGAAGGGCTGCCAGGACACTGCTTTGATGCCGAACAGCTGATGCATCAGGCGCTGATGCGCCGTGCCGGTCTCTTTGGTGGTAAACCAAGTCCAGTTAAAGTTGAGACTGTCGGCGCCAAGCTCGGCGGCGATTGCGGGCAGGAGCGATACCGTTGCAAAGCTCTCGGGACTGATGGTGCCGCGAATCCGTATCAGCGGCTTGGACGCGTTCCGCGCTTTCTTTTCGGCAATGACAGCCGCCAATCCGGCCTTCACTTCAGCAAAGACGCCCTGTCTGCCGCGCACTCGATCGTGGATTTCTTCCGGTCCGTCAATCGAAACGATGAGATCGTCCAGACCGCTTTCCACGATTTCTTTAGCGTGACGGCGCAGCAGCAGGCCGTTGGTGTTGATCTGCACCGTAAACCGGCGCGATTTTGCCGTCCGAACCAGGTCGAACAGCTGCGGATACAGGAACGGCTCGCCGCCCCAGAGATAGAGGTTGGGACGCGCCGGCGCCAGCTCGTCGAGGAGCCGTTCATAAACTTCAAGAGAGGTTCGCTGACGGAAAAACTCGGGCGGCGCATATTTGGGGTCGCCGGGAGCATGACCTTCGCGCGGCTGTCCGCACATGCGGCAGCGCAAATTGCAGGCATTGCTCAATCTAATGCAGACGGCATTGGGCGGCGCCGCGCTGCCGTTGCGGAAGTGATAATCCCATAATGCCCGCAGCCGAGTGCTCCAAGTCGTGCGCATCTTGTTGCGCGCCAACTCGGGATTCTTGAGAGCCAGCCGTGCGAGCTTTACAATGGTGCGCATAATCCCTTTCCTGTCGTTGCGGCTTCAAGATAAGCAATTTGCCTATGAACGTCAACCGAACAAATCCGAGTTCGGCACTTTGTCCGCAAAATTTACCGCTTGTCCAATTCCACGACAGTTTAGCCTTGGGAACCGCCCCCCTCTCGCGCCTTTTATAAATTCGGATAAAATTCACTATAAATCATAGTCGGGGAGAGACAAGATAAGCTGCTATTTTACATTGATTAAGTCATACTTGAAACCTTTCGGCGGTTTGGCAAACGTTACAATCCGCCTTGTTCCTTTCCGGGGTGCCGGCACAAGAATTGACTCTTGTCGTTCGGGTTTGGGCGCTTGCCGTTCGGCGAATGGTATATCCAAAACAGGCATAAATCTCACACAACCGGAGCAAAGCATCGAAATTGGCTACTGCACAGATTTCTTTAAAAGCCATCAAGCTCGAACTGCAAAGAACCTTGGGCGCCCCCTCCCGATTGTGGGCCTTTGCAGGCACCGTCCAGCGAGATAAAGGCCGCGCCATAGCACAAGCCTTTGCCGAGCTTTTGAAACGACAGGGTAAGAGGGTCGAGTTGTTGTCGGCGGATCGTCTTTTCCGGACCTCTGGGTTGGAAAAGACCTCCGCCGCAGCCTCGGAGCCGTCGGTCATGCCTTCCTATTCGCTGCTGAAGGAAACGGACAAGATTCTGCAGCAGGCGCTCCTCGGCCATGACGAGGTAAACGAGGAGACCCGTTTCATTCTCGTCGACCTGCAGTCGCGCTGTTCGGCGGCAGCCGTCGATCTCTTTTTGACCGCCGACCTTCCCATCTACATCCTTCAGCCTTCCGAAGCGGCGATCCGCAGCGCCAGGATCTTTTTCACCTACTGCCTCGTCAAAGCGCTCGACACCTTTTTCGACGACAAGCACCCGCTGATGCGCGCCATACTCGTGCAGTTGCGTCAGGGTACGCCCTTTTCGCCCGCGGTTCTGCAGCGGATCAAGGCGCTCGAAAAACAGTTCCCGCAGCAGGGCAAATGGCTGGAATCCCTGCTGAAGAGTTTTTCTCCCCAGATCATCCTCTGCGAAAGCGAACCGCACCAGCTGCGCGATTTTTCCGAACTATTCTTTGAACGATCGGTCGACATTTTCCCCCCTTCTTCCGGAATTTTAGGGGTAATTCATGAAAAAATGATGCAGACGACCGAGTGGTATACAGCGCCGAAACGGGCAGCGGAAAACGGCCCCTTGGAAGAGATCGAACGCATCATGCGCCGCAAGTTAAGCGCCGTCATGCAGTCCGGTACCTAATCCTTCCTGCAAAATCTCGCTTGCAAATTTGCTTATTTTCTTTATTTTTAATATGGTTGATACGTCGAAAATCAGCGCGGCGATCGACTAAACTCCTATGAGGTCATACCATGGCAAACATTTTGGTTGTCGACGACGAACCGGATTTCCTCGAGCAGATGCCCGCCATCATGAGCCGATGGGGGCACAAAACCTTTACCGCAACCGACGGATTTCAAGCGCTCGAAATCTTTGAACGCGAGTCGATCGACCTGATCCTTTCCGACGTACGCATGCCGAACATGGACGGCATTCAACTGCTGCATAAAATCCAGGACATCGATAAGCGGTGTCCGGTTATCTTGTTGACGGGTTATCCCGCTGACGAAACGGCCATTCAAGCCATGCACAGCGGCGCCGAGGACTATTTGGTCAAACCGATCAATTATGACGAGCTGCGTATCCGCATCGAGAAGAGCCTGCAGCGCAAGGCGCACATGGATTCGATCCCGTTTCTGCGCGGCTTGAACTGGGCTTTGGCGCTTTCGATCCCGTTCTGGCTGATCATCGGTTTTCTTTTAGCCAAACTTTTACGGTGAGCAGAGTTCATCTTATCCATACTTCTCTTATCGCGATTAGCTAACATAGAACATGGCGCCAAGTGTTACGACAAAGGCTAAACATGAAAGATAACTCATACCGCTAAATGAAAACAAAAAGACAGACGCAGAACCAACTGACGGGAAATACGATTGAGCGAAACGTTGCAACCAAGTGAAAAAGTCATGGAACAATCCTCTAAAATCGATCATACCTTTTCCTCGCAAATCTCCTCCGCCGCTCTGGTCAGCGTGTTGATTCGCAAGGGCGTTGTGTCGGCAGCCGAACTGCTGGAAGAAGAACGCCGCCTTCGCGCAGCAAATCGGTCGGAGCACGCACCGATCGAAGGTGAACACTCGCATCATCATTCTCGTTTGAAACGCTGGGCATCCAAACGGCGTTGGAGCCGACGTCTGACCCATTTCTTGTTCGGGTGGGAATTCAAGCGCGTCCGCGTCGAAAGTCACAAAAACAAAGAAACAGGCGATCGCGATTAGAAACCCGTCATTGCGCCGCGAACATCTGTTTGCTTCTCCCCTAAAAAACTTCTATATTATTCGATATACATCCATGAAAGCAAATGAGGTACCATGACAGAACCGATCAAATTGAATCTCTCATTACTGGGACCCTTCGTTACGGAAGAGCGTCTTGAGGCGTTGCAGCCGAAATTGGCGCAAGTGCACGCTTCATTATTGAACAAAACCTGTGCCGGCGCGGATTTTCTCGGCTGGCTCGACCTGCCGTGGAAGATGGAAAGCGAACTGGAACGCATCAAATCCCTGGCCCAAGAGATACGCAGCCGCGCCGATCATTTGGTCTGCATCGGCATCGGCGGCAGCTATTTGGGCACTCGCGCCGCCGTCGAATTTCTCTGCGATCCGTTTCTCGGCAATTCCTTTCTGCTCTACGCCGGACAAAATTTGAGCGCCGACGCGCACGCTTCGCTGATCGACTATATCTTGGATAAGCAGGTGTATCTCAATGTGATATCGAAATCCGGCACAACCACCGAGCCGGCCATTGCGTTTCGCCTCATCAGCCAGGCATTGGCCAAAAAATATTCCGTAGACGAGCTGAAAAAGCGCATCATCACCACGACCGACAAACGACGCGGCGTGCTTCGAAAGCTGAGCGATCAGCAGGAATACCGCTCCTTTGTCATCGAAGACGACATCGGCGGCCGCTTTTCTGTGTTAAGTCCCGTGGGACTGTTGCCCATCGCTGCAGCGGGTTATGACGTTGAGGCCTTGCTTGCCGGTGCGCGCGACATGGCAACGCTCTGTCGAGCCTCGGCCGATGTTTCCAAAAACCCGGCCGCAGCCTATGCCGCCGCCCGCTATCTGCTGCATCAAGAAGGCAAAAAGGTCGAGGTGCTCTCGTTTTTTGAACCTTCTCTCTTTTTCCTCGGCGAGTGGTGGAAACAGCTGTTCGGCGAGAGCGAAGGCAAAGACCACACCGGTCTCTTTCCGGCAACGGCCAACCTGACGACCGATCTGCACTCCCTCGGCCAATATCTTCAGGAAGGCGAGCGAATACTCTTCGAGTCCTTTATGACCGTTTCAGCCCGCAGGACATTGACCATCCCGCATTTCGAGGACGACGGAGACGGCCTCAACTTTGTCGCCGGCAAATCGCTCGACGAGGTCAACGAACAGGCTTATCTGGGTACACGTTTTGCTCACGCCGAAGGCAACCTGCCGAACCTGACCATCTCTTTGGCCAGGCGCGATGAATACACCTTGGGAGCTTTGTTCTACTTTTTCGAATTTGCGGTCGCCATGAGCGGTCTCCTGCTCGGCGTCAATCCGTTCGATCAGCCCGGCGTCGAAGCCTACAAGAAAAACATGTTCGCCCTGTTGGGAAAACCGGGCTTTGAAGAACAAAAGAAACTGCTGCTGTCCAAGTTTTTCGGGGAAGCCTGATGAATAAAGCAGATCAAGAAATATTGGTCGTCGATCGGGCGACCCTGTTTGCCGATTCTTACTTTCAGGGCTTTTGCGACGCCGCATCGATGGATTATCGCCGCATCATCGACGATAATTACTTTTACCTGCGGCGCGGTGATGTCGAACCCAACCCGGCTTACAAACAGCCGATCCCCTATGTAATCATCGCTCAAAAAGAGAGCCGATTGATCTTTGCCTATCAGCGCTCCTCGACGAGCAGCTATTCGGAAAAGCGGCTGCGCGGCAAATGGTCTTGGGGCATCGGCGGGCACGTCGACAAGGACGAGTCGGTGACCGGCGACCCGATTTTGGCGGCGCTGCATCGAGAAATCAGCGAAGAAATCGATCTGGTCAATTATGAACCGCCCATCCTTCTCGGATACATAAACGATGATCAAACCGAAGTAGGACAGGTGCACTTTGGTCTGCTGTTTCTCGCTTTTACCGAGGCGCGTAAAATAAAGCCCAAGGATAAGGAAATGTCATGGGGGGGATTTATGTCTTATGATCAATTGGCGGAAATTTGCGCTCTGAGCGACGGGAATGTCGAATCCTGGTCGGAAATCGCCCTCGAACCTCTACGTCGGGCTCTCGGATTCGATCAGGAATGAAAAGCTGCAAATTTTTCTTGTCTTTTTTTGCTCTTTTTGTTATTTTTCTATGCTGGAAACGGCGGTGTAGCTCAGTCGGTAGAGCAGTGGAATCATAATCCATAGGTCGGGGGTTCAAGTCCCTCCGCCGCTACAAAAGGCGATCGATCAGTAATGGGTCGATCGCCTTTTTTGTTGACATGCCTGTTCTGAGGAAGCGCCGAGCGGCTTTTACCCCATCCCCTCGGCGCCGTTCCTGCCCTAACCAAAAGCCATTACTTTATTTGAGCAACACAATTTTTTGCGTTGCCACACCGGTTGACCCGCTCAGGCGAACGAGATAGACGGCCGAGGCAGCCGAGCGCCCGTATTCATCCCTTCCATCCCATACCAGACTGTACTCGCCGGCTTCGAATTCCCGTTCCTCCCACCGTTTCACTGATCTCCCTGTTTGATCAAAAATGTCAATCTGCGCCCTCGTCGGCCGCTCGAACCGGAAGCGCAAAGTCGTGTAGCCGTTGAAAGGGTTGGGATAGTTGGGCAAAAGATCAAAGTCAACAGGAAACGCCGTTTCGCATTTCTCGACTCGGCTTGGATCAAAGCCGGAAATGTAATAGCCGCGGCCGCTCAAACCGACGACGATCTGACTGCCGTCGTGCGGATTAAAAGCGATACAGTCGCCGCGCAGCATCGGCAACCCATTGTTCTGCCTTTGCCAGGTCTGCCCGCCGTCTTCGCTTAAATAGACTCCGGTGGCGAAGCAGGCGTCATGGTAAGGATGGTCGTTGGTCACAAAAGCGATGATGTTCGAATCGGTCGGGTGCACGGAAGCGGCGGCAATGTAGGCGTCATTATGGATGCGCGTCCAAGCGCCGTCGCGGTAACGCCACAGGCCGCCGACTTGCCGCCATGAAGCCGCGTAGACTATGTTCTCATCTTGGGGGTCGACGGTCAACCGCGTCGTCGGCTGCGGCCCTTTGATGGCGGCAAATTGAACGCCGTCGCGCGCCTCATACACGCCCCTGGAAGTCGCCAGGTACAAATGCAGAGGGTTGCTCGGCGCGCCGAGCACCTGCTGCACGGCCGCCTCCTGGAAGATAATTTTCCATTTATTCCCTGCATCCTCAGAAAAATAGAGCGCACCGCCGATCGCCGCCCAAACGCGCGATGAGTCGTTCGGCAACGCATAGATGCTCGTCGCCTTTTTGTTCTCGTATTGATTAGGTAATCCGACGGCAGAACCCATCATCAGCTGCCATCTTTTGCCGCCGTCCAGTGTGCGACCGATGCCCTCGAAATTATACTGGCCGAGTGCGACGAACATCGTTTGCCTGCCCGCAAAGCAGAGTTCATTGCCGCCGCCCCAGTTACCGATCGGCGCCTTGGCTTTTTCCCAGGAAAACAGCCGGTTGGTGCTGTGCCAAAAATTGCCGGCATCCATTGCGGCAAAGGCGGCGTGGTTTGGATCAGTCGGGTGCCATTTAAAGTCCTTGCACACAAGCCCCGAAAATCCGCGGCCGCGCCAGAGCTTGCTTCCGGGAGGCTGATAGGCGGTGGCATCGTCCCACTTGGCGCCGCCGTTCCGGGTGCGGAGAATGTATTCGGAACCGGCGCCGAGGATGAAATTCTCATCGTTCGGATCGACAGCTGCACATTCGATGCTCTTGCCCGCAGGATACGCGGTAGCAGCTGAACCTCCCGTGGCCTTCCAGGTCTCGCCTCCGTCCTTGCTGATGTAAGGCGTGTTGTCGGTCCAAGCCGTATTGCCGGTGAACATCACGTTGGGGTTGCTCCTGGAGATCACGACGATTTCATAACGCGCCGTTTGATTGGCGTCGCTGCTTTTAACCTGCGAAAGGCCTTTATTTTTCGGCACCCAAGTTTGTCCGAAATCGGTCGTTTTATAGATCCCGCCGGGGGAGAAGGTCGATGCACCGGCCGTCTGATAATTACCGAGCGCAACAAATGCCGTCGCCGGTTCGGTCGGATGCGGTTCGATCCAATTGATGTTTGTCGTCGGCAGACCGGCATTGGCTTCCTGCCAGGTTCTGCCGCCGTCGCGGCTGACGAAAACGCCGAGGCCGTCGACAGCGGCATAAAGGCTGTCCGAAGAACCGGCGGCAAAACCGGCGGCGAGAATGTTGCGGCTGCGCAAATTGGCGATCTGCCGCCACGTTTCGCCGCCGTCCGTGCTTTCCCAAACCGCGCCCCATTTGGGATTTCCGGGCGAGTTCCAGCGTCGGTGCGACCCGCCGACTGCGATCAGCCGTTGCGGATTGTTAGGATCGAACAGAATTTTTTGGATGGGCGCCGAATACATACCGCCGTCAAACGCGCCCATGCCGCGGCGTTTGGAAACCCAGTTGCGGCCGCCGTCCGTGCTCTTGTACGGCCCGCTCATGGAACCGACCCAGACCTCATTGGGATCTTTCGGATGCCAGGTGAAATCGGCCATTTCCCAGCTGTCGAAACCAAACGTCTCGCCCCACGAGTCACCGCGGTCGAGGCTCAAGCCCACCCCCAGCATGTCGCCGCCGACCAAAATGCGGTTCGAGTCGTGCGGGCTGACGATCAGGGAGACGATCCGGCCGCCGCTGCCGGGTTCTAAAAGGGGTTTCCAGTCAAATTCCAGAGCATAAAGCAGCGAGGCGGAGAGAAACAAGCCGCTCGACAGCACGGCAACAATAAAACGCTTTGTCATAAAGCTCCTCAATAAAAACTCATTTCCGAATCGGTTTAATGACTACGACAGCGCCGCCGCTGCCCGCCAGATGCAGCTCCAGCTTGTCGCCGGAAAGCTTTATTTCCTGCTTCTGCAGCCGATCGGGATAATCGGCAGCTTCATCGGGGTCAGCCCAAATCGTCGCCTTGAATCTTCCTTTACCCAGAAATGCAAGCGGCAAAGAGACGATCCGCGGCTGCTCGTTGGTCATGGCGCCGACAAACCAAGTCTTGCCGGAACGACGGGCGATGACCACGAATTCTCCCGGATAACCGTCCAGGACCTTGGTCTCATCCCAAGTCGTCGGTACGATCTTGAGAAAATCGAGTCCGGCCGGCGACACGCGATAGTTGTAGGGCGAATCACACGCCACCTGCAGCGGGCTCTCGTAAACAACGAACATGGCGAGCTGCTGCGCGCGCGTGGTCATGACGAACGGCCCCGGATCGTCGCCGCCGACGGGGCGAAAGGTCTGCGGCGTCTTGTTGCGAAAGCCGCCGGGCGTATAATCCATCGGCCCGCACAGCATACGCGTAAACGGCAGCGTCACATTGTGGGTCGGCGTGATGCGTCGACTCCACTTGTTGTACTCGTTGCCGAGCACGCCCTCACGGGTCAGCAAGTTGGGGTAAGTGCGCTGAAAGCCGTCCGGCTTGTAAGCGCCGTGAAAATCGACGACGAGATGGTGCTTGGCGGCCAGCTTGACCAAACGACGATAGAAATTGACCATTTCCTGATCGTCGCGGGCCATAAAGTCGACTTTGACGCCCGCCACACCCCATTTTTCGTAAAGCGGAAACGCCTTTTCCATTTCCCTGTCAGCGTTGAACCAGTCAAGCCAAACCAGAATTTTGACGCCTTTTTTCGCGCCGTAGCGAACCAGTTCGGGAATGTCGATTTCCGGCGTCGATTTGAGAATGCTGACCGCCGGATTGCCGGCCGTTCCGAACGGCTTGCTCGGATCGAAAGGATTGCCGTACCAGAACCAATCGACCAGCTGGTATTCCCAACCCATTTCGGCGGCAAAATCGATGAAATACTTCATCGAGGGCGTATCCACGCCCAATTTGCCGGGATAGTCCGGCGCATAGCTGCCGCACCACCAACGATCCCAAGCGGAAATGCCGGGGCGAATCCAGGAGGTATCTTTAATTTCGCAAGGCGGGTTGAGATTCAAAATCAGGTTGGATTCGATCAGGTCGCCCGGCTTTTCGCCGATCAGAAGGACGCGCCACGGTGAAAGACGGGGAGCGCGGGAAATCACGGCGACCTCTTTTTCATCAAGCCGCGGCGACAACACCGAGACGACGGCATTGGCTGCGGTCGTGCTGCGCGTAAAATAGATGCCCGCCCAGTCGTCCAAATCGGCTTCGGTCAATGCCGCCCACGCATGCGGAAGCTGCACCAAAAGCGGACATCCGATCAGATCCCCGGGATGCAGATCGCCGAGCAGTTTTCGAGGATATTCACCTTCCTGATGAGTTTGAAAATGCTCGAAATGCACCGCCCAAACCGTCGGATTGCCGGGAAAATGGAACTCGGTGCGTTCGGCAGCCAGTTTGAAATCCGTAAAACCGCATTCGGCGGGAAATCCATAGCGCAGGCCGACACCGTCATCGTAAGCGCGCGCCGTCACGGTCATGATGCGATGCGGCGCCTGCGTTTCCTGCAAGGTAAGGGTCAATTCGTTATAGGCATTAACCACACGACTGCTTTTGCCCCATAACGGCCGCCAAACCTCATTTACCGATTGCCGCGACTCGCCGACAACAGCCAGGTTCTCGCCCATCGCCGGCATGCCCTTGAAATCGAGCCGTAAAGGAGAATCCAGCAAGACGGCTTTTCCGTCATAAGAGACGGAAAAACAGAAGCGGTCCGCAGACGGATCAGTTTCCAAATTCTTTTTCATTTCCAGGGTTACGGCAACCTTGCCGTTCGGCGAGGTAACGACGGCAGCCGAAACGGAAAACGACAAGAAAAACATAAGGATGAATATCACCCAATAGCGCATAAAATGTTCTCCTTTCCTGCATTCATATTTCAAGCGCGGGATTTTTCAAAGATATTAAAATTTTATTGAATTCAAAACTCAAATCGTACATTGTTTAAAGTTGATATCGTTTCGCCTCTGCGTCAATCATTTTGCAATAAAAAATTACGAAGAGTTACTTGAGTTTATTGTTAAGAAAAACTAACATATTTTTGCAATGCATTTCCACAATATTGCCATCCGTCAACCATTTTAAGGAGAAGCGCATGTCGGAAAAAGCTATGAATCGTCGAGAGTTCATCGGTACGACGGCGGCCGTCGCGGCGGCGGTCATTGTACCGCGTCATGTCCTGGGCGGCCCAGGGTTTGTTCCGCCGAGCGACAAGATCCAAGTCGGCCTTGTCGGCTGCGGCACCCAGGCGCTGCGCATGATTTGGGACTATTTGCGCAACGACAACATTCAATTGACCGCCGTCTGCGACTGCAACCGCAACAGCCAGGATTATCCCGAATGGGGACGATTCGATCTGCGCAACACTATCCGCCGCGAGCTCGACGAACCCCGCTTCGGCGAAGGCGACATCGGCTGCCGCTGCGGCCGCGAAATCGGCAAGTACGTCGTCGACACCTATTACCGCAAGAAACGCGGCCTGGCCGCCTGGCAGGGATGCTCTTCCTGGGAGGACTTTCGCGACATGCTGGCCGACGAAAAGCATCTGGATGCGGTGTGGATCATGACGCCCGATCATACCCACGGCGTCATCGCCTATAAAGCCATGCAGGCCGGCAAGCACGTCATCCTGCACAAGCCTCTTTCGAATGTAATCGCCGAGACGCGTCTGATGACGCAACTGGCGGAAGAAAAAGGCTTGGCAACGCAGATGTACTGCGCCGCCGACAACCAGATGCGGCCGCTGATCAAAGAGTGGATTCAGGCGGGCGCCATCGGGGCGGTCCGCGAGGTGCACAATTGGTCGCGTCGGCCGGTCTGGCCGCAGGGCATGGACGCGCCGAAAGAAAAAGTCAAGCCGCCCAAGGGCTTCAACTGGGATCTCTGGCTGGGTCCGGCCGAAGAACGCCCCTACCATCCCACCTACACCCACACTTACTTCCGCGGCTGGTACGATTTCGGCTCCGGCCCGTTGGGCGACATGGGACATTACAGCGGCTATCAGATTTGGGACATCCTCGATCTGCATTTGCCGCTCAGCGTGGAAGCTTCGGCCAGCGAGTTCTGCCGCATCAATGAGACCGGCCAGGCGGAAAAAGTGGTGAACAGGGTTTCCTTTCCGCAGGCTTCGATCGTACACTGGGAGTTTCCGGCCCGCGGCGATCAGCCGCCGGTTGACTTTTACTGGTACGACGGAGGCATTCGTCCGCATTTATGGAAGGAAATGGAGATCGACGGCCGTGAAATGCCCGACGAGGGGTTGCTGTTCGTCGGCGATAAAGGCAAGCTGCTGTGCGAATTTTCCGGCGAGTCGCCGCGACTCATTCCTAATAAGGCAATGAGTGAGTTCGTGCGGCCGCCGAAAACCCTGCCGCGGCCGATCGATGAGCTGGAGCAGTTTGTCCGCGCCTGCCGCGGCGAAAAACCTTCCGATGCCCGCTTCCAGGTCGTGCAGCCGATCACCGAGACCCTGCTGCTCGGCACCATCGCCCTGCGCGTGCGCGGCAAGCTCTATTGGGATGCAGAGGCCATGCGCTTCACCAACAGCGACGAGGCGAACCAATACGTCACCCGAAAAAACCGCAAGGGCTGGGAACTGGCTTAGCGGCTCGTGATATATGTAGAGCGAGATTTATCTCGCGCCCGCAGCGCAATCTATCGTAGCGCGAGATTTATCTCGTGCCCGAAGCGCAATTGTACATAGCGCGAGATTTATCTCGTGCCCGCAGCACGTGCATGATCCCATGCCAGTAGCGCAATTGTACGTAGCGCTATATTTATCTCGTGCCTGTAGCGCTAGATTTATCTCGTGCTTATTCAAAACCACGCCACAAAATTCATCGAGCTGTTCTCCGGCACTACATAATACTCATTTTAGTTTCCCAGTGCCGGTCGCAAAAAGCCGCGGGGCGGGATTAAAACCCCGCCCCGCAAAACAATTTGAAAAATCATGCGGCAAAACCGCGGCGCAATTAAATTCAGCGCTTTTTTTGACCTTCGACTTTGGACTTTCGACCTTGGACCTTTGTCTCTATTTTAACAATACCACCTTGACCGCCTTCTGCTCCTCGCCCGTCCGCAGCCGCAGCCAATAGACTCCTGCCGGCCATTCGGGCTGAATCGTCCATTCGCGGCGGCCTGCTTCGCAAAAGCCTTCATACAACACGGCAACGCGCCGGCCGAGAACATCGAAAACTTCAAGCGTTACTTTTCCGGCTGCGGGAATCTCAACTGCCAGGCGAGTCTGGGGATTGAACGGATTCGGCGCTGCCGAAAGATTCAGCTCAAAAGCCGCCGAAGCGTGACTGACACGTGTCTCGTCGACGCGGCCGGTGAGCAGCATCGCCGTAACCGACAACGGCGGCAGTTCAAGCGCAAAAGCGGCGTTTTTTACCTCGGCGGAAAACGATTTGAGCGCATTTTTGCTGTGCGATTTAAAGGTTTCGTTTTTCGGCAAGGAATACAAGGCCAAGGCGGGATAGGTGCCGTCGGCAACGCTAAAGTGCCGCAGCCGTACCGTCGCGGATCGACTTTCCTGCAAGGAGCGATTGACCAGAACGACCGTCAGCGAATCGCCGGATTCATTGACCGAGCTGTAGGCAGAAACCAGCGGCTCGCCGTCGGAAATCGACTCGACGCGGATTTCCTGGGCATAGCGGCTGAACAGGTGCACGACTTCGTACATGCCGACCTTCCAGTCCCACGGCGTAAAGATTTCCACGCCGTAATCGGCAAAAGTGCCCAATGTCGAGGCGTACCAGACGGCGATGACGTTGGGGTCGTCGCTGCGCACGCCCATTTCACTGACGCTCAGGCCGACGCCGTGGTCCTCGCCCATGTACTTGACCAGCCAGTCGCGGCAGCGCTGAAAGATGTACTCTTTGGTGATATTATTATCCCAAGCCGTCGGGCCGCTTCGCTTGACGCCGTTAGCGCCGGGATAGTTATACGTTTTATCGAACCAGACGCGATGTAGCTGCAGAATGTCTGCAGGGTTGGTTTCACCCGGGTAAAAGTGCAGATCGAGCAGATCCAACAGCCGCATGCCGCTCGCAGTCTGTTCCTCAGCGACGCGCTTGATGAAATACTCCAGCCAAACGTAGCTTTTTCCGCCGGCTGTGATCTTTTCATTGTTCCAGTTGAACCACTGCCACTCGTTGGTCGAGACCGGCCCGAGCAGTTTGATCTCCGGAAAAGCGGCCCGCGCCGCCTTGGCGACGGCAAAATAGCGCTGCAGATATTCCTCCACGCCGAAATTCTTGGGAATGACGTCGTCGTGCGTACCGTTCCACACCTCGGGCTCGTTGTCCATGTTCCAGTAGACGAACTGGTCCGGATTCAGTCCCAAATCCTCGAACCAATGGCGCAGAATGCCGACGGTCGAATCAGCAGGCCACTCCATAAGGTACTTTGTCGGGTCGCCGTTGCCGATATTCGGGCCGCCGCCTCCTGCCCAGTTGTTGTTCACGCCTTCCCACCATTGCGAGCGGTTGTATTCCCAATCATTAAAGTTGTAATCGCGACTTGCCGCCGCCCAGCCGATCAGCTGCAGCGCCCACAGCGCCTTAGCATAGGGCAGGTTCTGCTGCAGACTCTTGGCCGCATAATCCCAATCGTGCGGATAGACGTTGTTGTACCAATCGGGATGGCTGGTCAGTTTGCGGCGCCAATTGTATTTTGTCGAGTTGTTGCCGCCGTTGTCGCGAAAGATGCGGATGCCCGTATCGCGCAGAAACTGCCATTGCGCGGCACTCAAAGGTCTGGCGGGATCATCCGAAAGCGTGTTGTTTTTGCCGTAGATATAGGGCGAAATCGGCCGATGACCGGCTGCGGCATTCACCGTGATTTCGGCTGCTCCGGAGGCAGAGGCCAGAAAAATTAAAAGGGCTTCGATTCGCATGCGAGCTCCTATCGGATGGCTTAAAAAGTATGATAATGTTAGCAATTCTCATTGAAAAGGCAAAGTGTTTTTCAGGGAGAAAACAGATTGACAGCAGTCACCATGAGAGAAGATTTTTCAATGTAAAAATCAGGTTTAAATTGCAAATGTATCGTTTTAGCTATAGAAAACGGCATTCGATCCAAAGGAAAGTTGAAGTCTAATGCTCAATTTTTAAAAGAAAACGAGCCGATTGGCTGCGGGCTGCCCGCGAAAACCTTCGTACAAGCCGTAAAGCGTTTCTGCTCGATTCCGCAGGAGGCGATTGCCGACTGTGCAAACGATGTCGTTCAATAGACTGCCCGTAGAACGGCTTTGCAGCAGGACATCGAGTCAGGTAGTGATTTTGCGGTAAAAATCAAGCGGCAAGCAGGCGGCCGCCGCTCAGGCGAAAACGACGCCGCATTCGCTCGGCCAATTCGAGCGAGTGGGTGACGACGATCAACGCAACTCCTTGATCGTGATTTAGTTCGAGAATCAGGTCCGCCAGCGAAGCGGCCGAAACGGCGTCGAGGGAGCCGGTGGGTTCATCGGCGAGCAAAACTCGGGGGCGATTGATCAGCGCGCGCACCACTGCCGCCCGCTGCAGCTCGCCGCCGGAAAGCTGGGCAGGGAAATGATTCTGCCGTTCAGCCAAACCGACGCGCTCCAAAAGCGTTCGGGCGCGGGATTCGACTTCCGAGTCCGCACCGAATGCCAGCACCGGAAGCAGCACGTTCTCAAGGACCGTCAACTGCGGCAGCAGGTGGTGGAGCTGAAAGACAAAGCCGATCTCGCGGTTGCGGACGCGCGCCAGCTCGTCTTCGGAAAGAGCGGCTAAATTGCGGCCGTTTAATTCGATTCGGCCGGAGTCGGGACGATCGAGGCCGCCGATGAGGTTCAGCAGCGTGCTCTTGCCCGAGCCGGAAGGGCCGACGACGGCGACCGAGTCGCCGGCCTCCACCTCCCAGTCAAGATTCTGCAAAACTTGAATCGCCCCGCCGGCCGAGGGATAGGATTTACTGACGCCGACAAGCTGTAGAATTTTCTGCATGGCTACGCTCTTTTCCGCCTTAAAAAGTTTATGCCTCAAAAGCGCCGTTACTCTTCTACGCGATAGAGAAAACTCCGGCTGCGCAGGATGAGCGAACGCCCTTTGACCGCCGGCGAAGCCCAAAAGCCGTCGCCGAGCTGATTGACGGCCAGCTTTTTAAACGTCCGTTCGGCGCTCACGACCGTGGTTTTGCCTTTTTTGTCGAAAAAGTAAACTCGACCCGCTGCCGCAATCGGCGAGGCGCCGAACTGTCCGCCTAATTGCTGCCGCCAGAGCACATTGCCGGTTTTGGCTTCCAGACAGCTTGCCGTACCCTTGTCGTCGGCCATGAAAATCATGTGGTTGAGAAAAATCGGCGAAGATTCAATCGGCACATGCTCTTCCGCTTTCCACACCACTTTGGCCGTCAGATCGCCGATGCCGTGCGGATCCACGGCCCACAGATCGGCCGACACCTCCTCCCAGCCGCAGTTAATAAAAACCAAACCGTCGCCAAAGATCGGCCGCGAAATCGTCGAGTCGCCGCCGTACACCACCCGCCAAATTTCCTTGCCGGTATAAGGATCGAACGCCTGGCACACTTTGGAGCCGTTGCTGATCAGCTGCGGTTTGCCGTTTACGGTAATGACGATGGGCGTAATATAGGCCTTGTAATAGAGCGGATTGCCCGTATAATATTCTTTCGGCCGATCGGTCTTCCACACTGTTTTGCCGGTCAGCTTGTCGACGGCGGCA
Source organism: candidate division KSB1 bacterium (assembly GCA_034505495.1). Classification (NCBI taxonomy): domain Bacteria; kingdom Pseudomonadati; species Candidatus Zhuqueibacterota bacterium. The sequence continues at coordinate 72,750 of JAPDQV010000010.1, forward strand.
ATGACCTGCACATCGGAACCTTCCAAATGAAGGATGAGCAGGTTCTCGAACAAAAGAGGCGAAGAGGCAGGCCCTTGGATGTGATCGCAGGTCACTTCGTTCCACTTCCACAGAATTTTACCGCTTTTGGTGTCGATACAGGCAGTGCCGAAGGTGCCGAAATGCACATAGACGCGGCCTTCCTCAATGACCGGTGAAGGCGTGGCGTAGCTGTTGAGCGGATGCTTGCCCTGCGGTTTGTCACAGGTAAAAACTTGGATTTGCCGTAAGATCCTGCCGCTGTTGAAATCGACGCAGAGGCCAAAGAACTGCTTGCCGTCTTCGGTTGCCGTGGTTAACCATATTTGATCGCCCCAAATCACCGGCGTTGACCAGCCATGGTAAGGGATAGCGGTCTTCCATTTGACGTTCTGAGTTTCGCTCCAGGTCAGCGGCAGGGCCGCGTCCACGACGCCGTCGCAGGTCGGGCCGCGCCAATCCGGCCAGTTTTCGATCGCCCATCCAGACGCATACAATAAAATCAGCAGACCGTAGCCCCGTTTCATCATCTACCTCCTTTTGAATGATACTCAGCCGGACCTCATCACTTACGGCCGCAACCGTTGATAGACCTTTAGAATGCTCTCCGCCATTCTGTGCATCGAAAACTGTTCCATGGCCGCCTTTCGGCCCTGCTCGGCCATGGCGCGCAGCTGCGTCGGGTCATCCAGCAGCGACGCCCAGGCAGCGGCCAAATGCTCGCCGTCGTTCGGTTCGTAAATGAGTCCGCCGCCGGTCCTTTCAATGAATTCTGGATAACCGCCGACATTCGGCTGCACAATCGGCACGCCTGCCGCCAAGGCTTCGATCTGATAAGCGCCGAAGGCTTCGCCGTTGAGAACCGGAACGGAGAGCAGCGTCAAGGTTTTGAGAAAGCGGATGCGATTTTGCCGATCAAACCGTTCGACGATTTCGACATCCTGCCGCCAACCCGCCTTCTCGGTGCGTTGCAGCATCTGTTTGACGAACGGCCGGTCATCACCGGTATAGCCGCCGGTAAGTTTGAGTCGTACCGATTTGAAGCGACTCTCCTGCTTGAGGCGCAAAAAGGCATCGACCACAACTCCGAGGCCGAAATATTCGTTCATGCGGCAGAGATAGCCGATGACCGGCGGATCGAGCGGCAGCGGCGAGGGCTCGTACTCCGACGCATCGATGCCGCCGTCGACGGCAAACGTCTTTTCCTTCGGCAGCTTTAAGAGCGGCTCGACCCGCTCGAGATAGTGTCGTCCGGTGGAAATAAAGGCATCGACGTCGACGGCGCGCTCGGCCATCAGCTGCCAGACTTTGTCGCGATATTCGGGCCGCATGGGGTCGATCCACTCATGTTCGTCCTGCAGCGAGCAGACCACCGCGGCGCCCACGTCGCGTTTGAGCCTACGCGCCAGTCCCAGCAGCAGGGCATTGGACAAATGCACAATGTCCGGCTGCACATGTTCTTTTAGGTACCGCACGAGGTGGTCGAGTTCCGACGCCTGTCTTCCCTCTTCGCCGCGCAGCATGGAAATCGTCATTTCTTCCAGACCGGCTGCGCGTGTGGCGCCGGCGCGTTTGGCGATCAGCTGCAGCAGCGCCGGCGAATCGAGCGCCCGTTCCACCCACAACGGTGCGCGGCGATAAATCGGCAGCTTTTCTTTCAGGTAGGTATTTACCGCGCCGAAAAAGACCGGCGTGTCGCCCATTAGGCCGTGGACGTCGACGTTGAGCGGCAAATACATCGGCACCATAATGACCTGCAGACCGAGCGAACGCAGCGCCGTAATCAGCTGATTGTCGCGCAGACAGTTCTGACAATAAAAAGTGCCTCCCGAGCCGGGGACGATGTGGACGATTTTCATCGCGTTTCTCCAAAGGCATAGAGTTTACCGTCGACTGCACCTATGAGAATCATGCCGCCGCAGACAGCCGGCGAGCCGATCAGCTCTGCGCCGACTTCGTAGCTCCAAAGCAGCGAGCCGGATTTCAGACTCAACAGGTACAGCCTGCCGTCTTTGGAAGCAGCGACCACTTTGTCGCCGCAGATGACCGGAGAGCCGTCGATGTCGCCGCGGGCGGTAAACGTCCACACGGCGCGGCCGGTCCGGCGATCAACAGCGTGCAGGCGCCGGTCGCGGCCGCCGATGACCACCAGTTCCTCGTTCACGGCGGGCGAGGAAAAAAAGGCGCCGGCCTTGCCTTCGGCGTCGTAATACCAGATTTCCTTTTTTTGCGTCAAATCGAAGGCAATCAGGCTGCCGTTGAATACGCCGATATAAGCAACGTGGTCCAAGACAGCCGGAGAACCGGCGACGAAAGCGCCGACTTTAACGCTTTCCGCACGGCTGCCGTCGACTGCATTGAGCAGATGGAGCTGCGAGTCGCAGCCGCCGAAAACGACCAACTCCTCGTCGATCGCGGGAGCGCCGTTGATGTAATTGGCGGTCTCGTAGCTCCAGATCAAGCGGCCGTCGCGGCTGAAGCAGCGCATTAGGCCGTCGTAGCAGCCGACGACTATCCCCTCTCCTGCCGCGTTTGCCGACCCATAGATCTCACCATCGACCTGTCTTTCCCAGAGCACCTCGCCGCTGCGTGCGTTCAACGCATAGAATTTTCCTCCCAAGGTTCCCAGATAGAGGGTGGAATCGACCAACAGCGCCGGCGCTTCGATATCGTCGCCGAGTCCGACCGCCCATCGCCGTGCGCCGTCCGCCGGATCGACGCAGTAGAGCGTGTCGTTCAGCGAGCCGACGTAAACGCAGCCGAGTCCCACAATAGGCGATGCCTTGATGTCGTCGCCGGCCGAAAACGTCCACAACAGCTTCAGCTTTGCCGACAATTCGCCCTCGGCCGTTCCCTGCAGGGCAGGATTGCCGCGAAAAATCGGCCAGGAAAGAGAAGCGTAATCCGTTTGGCTTGAACGTTCCGAATCCTGTCGTGCGCAAGCAAGGAGCAGGCAAACGACGAAAAGGACCGCGCCGATCTTTATCCGGCTGATAAATAGGCCGGTAACTTGCCGATCACCCAGGCGGCGTTTATGCAGGAATGCATCGGCGGCAGCGCGCAGATTTAAAGGGTTCGGCTTGTTCACGGTTCAGCCTCTTCGTGATTTTTAAGCGATATGGCGCCGGTTGGACAGGCTTCGGCGCATTGCCGAGCTGTCTTTTCCAACCCGCGCTCGAGCGATTCGTGAAACGGCACGGCAAGGCGCACCTGAAAGCCGCGTCCGACAAACGCCAATCCCAGCCGTTCCTGCGCCGCTTCGGCAATCTGAATGCAGATGCCGCATTTGATGCATTTGCCTGGTTCAAAAACCACCAGATCGTGGCGGTCTTCCACTTCCACCCGTAATCGCTGACCCAACCGATAGCGCTTTGGGTCGGCGCCGTACTCGTGGGCATAAAGGCGCAGGCGACAGGAATTCGGCTTGCGGCAGTCGCAGTGCAGGCAGCGCTGCGCTTCGGCTACGGCTTCCTCCTCCGTAAAGCCGCCGGCCGGATCTTGGGGAGAGATTCGGTCAACCGGCGAAGCAGCTTTAGCCATGCGTTCGACCTCTTCGGGCCGCAGGCGTCCGACGATCGAATTGAATCGGCTCGGCCTGCCGCTAATCGGCAGTCCTTTGAGATACTGATCGATCGAGTGAGCGAGGGTCTTTCCGTGGGCGACGGCGCGTACGGCCATGCGGCTTTCGGCAATCAAATTGCCGCCGGCAAAAACGCCTGCAAGCATAGTCTGCAGCGTCGTGCGGTCGACCTGAACGCCTTTGTCGCCGACTTGCAGCACGCCGCGGTAAAGCTCTGCGCCGGCGCCGGTTGTCAGAGCGACGGCGTCGTATTGATCGCGCAGCTGCCCGAGGCTGACGTCTTTGCCCAGCTCGACGCCAAAGTGTGTGCGGATGCCTAGTGCGAGGATGGTTGCGATTTCAGCATCCAGCACCTCGCGCGGCAGACGCTCGACAGGCACCGCCGAACGGAGGTTGCCGCCGGCTGCCGATTCCTTTTCATAAAGATCCACTGCATGTCCGAAGCGGCGCAAATAATAAGCGGCGGCGAGTCCGGCCGGACCGGCGCCCACGACGGCGACCCGCTTGCCGGTATCCGGCAGACACTCGGGCTGAAACGGCGTATCTGCGGCCAAATCGAGGTCGGCAACGATCTGTTTGAGCAGGCAGATCGAGACGGCGCCGTCTTTGAGTCGGCGCGTGCAGGCGTTTTCGCAGGGCGCCGGACAGATGCGGCCCAGCACGGCCGGTAAGGCAATCTCCGCCTTGACCGTCGCGATTGCCGCCCGCCAATCGCGGTTCTGAATCTGACGAGTCATTAGCGGGATGTTCATTTGCGCCGGACAGGAGCGCTGACACGGAGCAGTGCAGTCGCCGACGTGTTCGCTGAGCAGCAGCTCGAGCGCCGAGCGCCGAAAGTCCCGCACCCGCTCGTTTTCAGTTTCAATGACCATGCCGTTCTCGGCCGGCGCCGAGCAGGACGGCATGAGTCTTCCCGAGGTTTTTTCTTCAACCATGCAGACCATGCAGGAGGTGTTGGGCGGAAAGCCTTCCAAGCGGCAGAGCGCGGGAATGAAAAAGCCCGCCGCCTCTGCGGCTGAAAAGAGGGTCGTGCCGCGCGGTACGTTCACCTCTCGGCCGTTGATGGTCAATCGCACGGCGGCTCCCTCCTCGACCTTGCGCTTCATGCCGACCCTCCTTGTCTGGAAACAACCTTGACCGCCTCGATCGGGCAGACCTGCCTGCAGGCATCGCACTGGGTGCATTTATCCTGCAGAATTTCGTGCCGCTGATAAGGCGTAATCGGGATCGCCTGCACCGGACACTTTTGCGCGCAAAGCGTGCAGCCGATACAGGCGTCGGTGATTTCATAACGGATCAGCGGCCGACATTTGCCGGCGGGACAAACGCCGTGCAGATGAGCTTCATATTCATCATAAAAATAGCGCAGCGTCGTTAATACCGGATTGGGTGCGGTTCTCCCCAAGCCGCACAGGCTGCCTTCGCGGGTTTTTTCGGCGAGCTCGCGCAGTTTTTCCAAATCTTCTTTCTGCCCCCTGCCCTCGCACAGTTTTTCGAGAATCTCGAGCATATGCTGCGTGCCGATGCGGCAAAAAGTGCACTTGCCGCACGAATGGTCGCGGGTAAAGGTGAGAAAATAGCGGGCGATGTCGACCATACAATCGCCGTCATCCATGACCAGCAGGCCGCCCGAGCCCATCATGGCGCCGACGCGGGTGAGCGCTTCGTAATCGACCGGCGTTTCGGCAAGCTCCGCCGGCACGCAGCCGCCGGAGGGTCCGCCGACCTGCACCGCCTTGAAGCGCCTGCCGCCCGCTACGCCGCCGCCGATCTCTTCGACGATTTGACGCAGCGTCATTCCCATCGGCACTTCGATCAGACCGCCGCGCTTGACTTTACCGGCCAAGGCGAAAACTTTGGTTCCCTTGCTCTTTTCGGTCCCCAGCGCGGCAAATTTTTCCGCGCCGTGACGCAGAATCCACGGCACGGTTGCAAAGGTCTCGCAATTGTTGACCAGCGTCGGTTGACCCCACAACCCTTTCTGCGCCGGATAAGGCGGCCGATAGCGCGGCATGCCGCGGCGGCCTTCCAAAGAAGCAATCAGCGCCGTCTCTTCGCCGCAGACGAAGGCGCCTGCACCCTCTTTCACGCGCAAGCGCAGAGAAAAACCGCTTCCGAAAATATCATCGCCTAAAATCCCTTCTTCTTCGCAGCGACGCAGAGCGGCGTTGACTCGTTCCACGGCCAGCGGGTATTCGGCGCGGATGTAGAATATTCCCTCATGCGCACCGACGGCAAAGGCGGCGATGACCATGCCTTCGATGACGCGATAGGGATAGGATTCAAGAATCATGCGGTCCATAAAGGCGCCGGGATCGCCTTCGTCGCCGTTGCAGATGACGAATTTTTTATCGCTTTGCTGAGCCGCCACGAGGCGCCATTTCTCGCCGGTGGGGAATCCTGCGCCGCCGCGGCCGCGCAGACCGGAGGCCGCCACTTCGGCGATGATCTCTTGCGGCTGTTTATGCAGGAGGCATTCTCGCGCGGCAGCAAAACCGCCAGTGGTACAATAGTCCTCCAAATCCAACGGATCGAGCGAACCGGCGCGGTCGGTGACAATGTGAACCTGGCGGTCGAGAAAGGCGGTAACCTGCGGATCGCGCACGTGCAGCGGATGGCGGGTAAAGCCGCCGTCGGATGACGGAGCAAACCATTCCTCGATCCATTGCAGCGCGCGGCCTTTCAAGCGGGCGAACGGCGAAGCGGGCGGGAAATGCCGTAAAACGATTCCCTCGACTTGTTCGGGCGTGACGCGGTCATAGACCACCGGTGTCTGATTCGGCTTGACAACCTCGACCAGCGGCACGCGATGGCACATGCCGACGCAGCCGACGCGTTTGATGCGCGCCGGGGCTTCCAAAGACTGAACGACCTGCAGCAGCTGTTCATGGACCTGCGCGCTGCCGCTCGATTGACAACAGGAACCCAAGCCGACGCGGATTTCGCCCGCCGCCTGAGCGGTAAAAGTCTGATCTGAACTCTGCTTGCCCGATGTTTTTCTTCGCGTCAAAAAATCGTGCAGCATGTTGCCGACCGACGCAGGCTCGACATGGCCGTAAGTAACGCGGTCGATCTGCACCACCGGCGCCAGGGTGCAGCAGCCCAGGCAAGCGACTTTTTCGACCGTAAAGAGACGGTCGCCGTCCGTGTCTTCTCCCTCTTTGAGGCGCAGCTCGCGCCTCACAGCGTCGTGAACCAAATCGGCGCCCTTGACGTGGCAGGCGGTGCCGTGACAAATATGAATGATATGCTGACCGGCCACCGCATGCCTGAACTGGGTGTAGAACGTGGATACGCCGGCGACGGCGGCCGGGGTAATGCGCGTCAGCTCGCAGAGTCGCCTTAAAAGCGGCTCCGGCAGATAGTGAAAAGTGGTCTGGATGTCCTGCAGAATGGGGATCACGGCGTCCGGGCCGTCGCCGTGTGCGGCGATCAGCCGCTGAACGTGCTCATCCCATTCTGTGGTGGACTGCACTATGTCATTCACGATCGTCATTTATCGGCCGATGCAGTAGAGATTTTCCGTTCCGCGAATATAGATGCGATTTTTGACGAATGCGGGGATTGTCAGCACCTCTTCGCCCAGCGGATTATCGGCTTCGAGCGTAAAGGTTTCGGACATACGAAAGATATGGGTGATGCCCTTTAGGTCTGTCAAGTAGACGCGGTCTCCGACCAGGATCGGCGAGGAATAAAAGCCGCGGTCGAAATCGTGCGACCATACCTTTTCGCCGGTATCGGCGCGCAGGCAGGTAACCGTTCCATAGCTTGCGGCCATGATGACGAAACGCTCGTCGGCGACCGGGCTGGAGACCTCGGAGAGGTCGTCGCCGTATTCCCAAATCTGTCGTGCACCGTCCGCACCGATTTCTATTGCCGCCAGTCGGGCATATTCATTGACGACGAACACGCGGCCTGCCGCAAAAGCCGGCGACGGCGCCACTTCACCGTCCATGCATTTGACCCGCCAAAGCTCCTTGCCGGTCGCCGGATCGTAAGAAATAACGAACGGGTTGGAAGAAAGTACGACTTCATCGCGATCCGCGCCGAGAATAAGAAGCGGCGAGGTCCAGGAAATCTGTACATCGTCGCGCTTGGTCTGGTAAACCAATTTGCCGTCGGTCAGGCGAAAGGCGCGCAGACTGCGCGAGCCGCGATGGTCGTACTGAACGAGCAAAAGGTCGCGATAGATGATCAGCGAAGAAGCATGGCCATAGTGATTGTCCGGTAATCCCAAATTTTTCGCCCAGATTCTCTTGCCGGAAAAATCATAACAGGCCAGATCGCCGGTGGCGAAAATCGCGCAGACGACCCGGCCGTCGGTTGCCACGGTCGGCGCGGCATAGCCGGTATCGTCCGAGACTTTGGGCAGTTCTTTGGGATGCCCGGGCACGTCGTTGATCTCGGCGCGCCATAATAGGTCGCCGGTCGCGGCATTCCAGCAATAGAGTTCCTGCGACGATTCATCGGCGCCGGTAAAAAAGATTCTGTCTTCCCAAACCACCGGCGAGCAGTTGCCGAATTTCGGCACCGCGGTTTTCCACAAAATTCCTTCTCCTGAGGCGCCGTTCCACTTGACGGGAACAGAATCAGGGTCGACATAAGCGCGGCCGGCGCCTTCGGGTCCGCGAAAACCAGGCCAGTTGCGTCGCAGTTCTTCGAGAGAGACGGCCGGAGCTGCAGAAGAAACGGATGCAGGCTTTTTCGGTGCAAACTCTTGTTCAGCGAGAATGCCTGCCGTCAGCGCACCGACAAATAGAACCAGCGCGCTCCAAGCCAAAGCGCGGCTTCCGGCCAGTCGAGTTTGCCATGAAATCTGCTGCGGTTGTCCTGCCAGGTCGGGAAGCGCCGGCACGCGCGACCGAAGGTATTTCAAGGAAAGCAGGAAAACGATCATGCCGACAAAAAGCATGCGTCCGCCGAGACGGAGCTGTTCGCGTCGGGTAAAGAACGCTTTGCGTGCCAAAAGATCGAGCGCGCGAATCTGCTCCTTGAGCGCTTCATTATCGGGATCATCCTGCAGCTGCGCCATGAGCTGCTGCAGCGCCGGGCTGCGCAGAGGTGTGTTCCAACGCAACTGCAGATAATTGGCCGTCAGCAGGAGCGCCAGCACGGCGATAAAGATGCCGCTGATGATCAGCAGGCGCTCTGCCAAGGGTTTGAGAAAAGCTTCGTTCTGCAGATCTTTCCAGTTCATACGCTTTTGCCTGCATTAGAGTCGTTGCCGAGGGATTCGATCGGGAAAAGGGTGTTGCCGTCTTTATCGACCGGGCAATAACTGAAACAGCGGCCGCAGCTGAGGCATTCGCCGCGATCGATTTCGTACTCACGACGAAAAGAAGGCGCAACCAAGCCGATCAGCTTGAGGCTCAACACCAGGCCGAGAAACCCGCCGAGCAGCATGCCGCCGCGTCGGAAGCGGTTCCGGATCATCGCGGCATCGGCAAAAAGCTCATCCGGTGTTTCTCCGGAAGAGCGAAAAGCGCGCACCGCCGGTGTGGCCGCTCCGCCCTTTTCTTCCGCCAGAACGTCTGCCGCCAGGGCGACGCGGGGATGCAGGCGCGCCAACGGCGCATCGAATTGGGAAAAGGCAAAGGCGCCGGCCAAGATTAAAAGCGGCGTCAGCAGGAGAAACCGCAGGATGAGGCGGCCGGACGCGGCTGCGGCCGTCGGCTGCAGGGACGGCTTTTCGATGGCGTCGAACGGACAGGAAGCTTCGCACAGCCGGCAGTTGATGCAGCGGCTTGGGGTGATGCGCACATGTCTTTTCGACAACCTCGACATCCAATTCAAGAGCACGCCGTAAGGGCAGAGAAAACGGCAATAAGGCCGCGCCACCACCGTTCCCAAGAGCAGCAGAGAAAAGCCGAGCGCGATCATGCGAAAACTGCTGCTGAAGCGGAAAAAGCCGACAAAGGGATCATAACGGCAAATAAGGAAACCGGCACCGACCGCCGCAGCAAGAACGGCCAAACCGAGATACAGATACGGCAGCAGGCTCAGAACGGCGCGCACCGGCAGCGGCACCGAAATCGGTTTAATAATCACGGCATCCTGTATTGCACCCAAGGGGCAGACGGAAGCGCAAAAAGTCCGGCCGAAAAAGAGCGTCGTCAGCAGCGGCAGGGCAAAAAAGAGGATCACCGTTAAAGGGATTGCATAGGCTGGTGAAAACAACGCCAGAGTAACGTTCTGCAGCGAACCGACCGGACAGACGCAGCCCTTGCGCCAAAAGCCGAAATAAACCAAAGAAAAGATCATCAGCATAAAGAGTGCGCGGCGCGAGCGCAGACGGTGGGCGAAAACGACGGATGCCGTCAGTGCCGCAGCCAGAACGAACACATCCAGGTACTCCAAAGCCAAAGCCCGCGGCACCGGCGTCTGCAGTTCAGGCCGCTGATAGCCGGATTGGAAATCGGGCTTGGGAAAACGCTGCTGCACTTCCGCCAAAAGGGGCTGCGCAACGATAAAAAAGATGAGCCAAGGCAAGGCGTGACGTTTCATTGGACTTGTCTCAATATCGAGTTGACTTTGCCGTATGCAATCGCTGCAATTTACTCGGATGATTCATCGCCGCACGGTCAGGCTTTCTTTTCGGGAAGCTTTTTAGCGTACCTTAGGCCTTCCTCGCCGCGCAGAATGTACGGCGTGGAAGCGGGCACGCGGCGAAACGCCTGTGCGGGACAGGCGCGGGCAATGGCGCACTCGTTGCAGTTGAGGCAGCGGTCGTGACGCACCTGCAGATAGAGCGAGCCGTTGCCGAACGATCCGCATCCCTTGACGCACTTGCCGCAGCCGATGCACAGCTTTTCATCGATGGTGTATTCGAAATAAGGGTCTTCCACAAAGGTGCGCTTGATGGCGCCGGTGGGACACAATTGGCTCTCGGCGCCGGTATCGCGCGAATGCGCGCCCGGCTCCAAATAGCCGCTGCACAAGTCGCAGTAGCCGCACATCGAGTAGGAATGCACCGCCTTGACGGCCGACTCGGTCAGCACGCAGTTGATCGAGCACTTTTCGCACTGAGTGCACTTTTCCGGATCAATCTGCCACACCAGATCATCACGTTGCGAGCGAGAAAGCGCAGCGCCTGCTGCTCCGACTACCGACAACCCGGCGGCAGTCTGCAGCACCGAGCGGATGAATTGACGTCGAGTGTGTTTTTCCATTCCTTACCTCCCTGTCGGCGAAGCGACTGTTTCCTTCACCGCTTCAAGATCAAACCGATATTTGCAAGCCGCATATTGCGCACAGCTTGAGCACGATTCATGCTGGGAACAAGTCCGGCCATGCCAAAGGATTTTTCCCCGCATCATTCCTGCCGTGCCGACGGCCGCGGCGGCGGCAAGAACGAGCCATCTGGCGGCATCGAAGAAAAATTCTCGCCTGTTCATCTTAATGATCCTTTTTTTCAAATCGTCTGACCTGTTTCCGCAACGGATCCAAGGCATAGATCCGGCCTTCCGCATCGACCGCCAAATCGATGCCGACCACGGCCTCATCGAACTTTTCCGGTCCCGCGACCAGAGCGAGGAACTCACCGTGCAGGCCATGAATTTTGATGCGCGGCAATCCCTTTTCCGAGGTGACGAACGATCCGTCCGGCAATAGGGCGATGTGCGAAGGATTACAGCAGCCGCTGAATCCGTCGAGCGCAAACGAAGACCGGCTCCACGCCGTGCGCATGCGACCGTCCGGCGTATAGTTTTCGAACTGATGCTTGCCGGGATTGACGACCCACAGCGATCCGTCTTGGTCGAGGACAAGGTCGAAATAAAAACTGGGGATGATGAATCCCTGCGAGTCATCAGAGGTCGAGCGCCGATCGATTTTGCCCAACAGGTTTCCTTGGCGATCGAACCGCCAGACGACCTTTTGCCCGGCATCGGCAACAAAGACCTGATCTTTACCTACGGCAATCGAGGTCAGCACCGCATCGACGCCCAAATCCTGCCATTGCGCCCGCACGACACCGACAGCATCGCGAATCTGGATCGATTCGCCGTGCCCCAGATAGAGATTTCCCTGCTCATCGAAAGCCAGGCAGCTGACCGGCCTATCCGTGGGCCATTGGGCAAGCCGGCGGCCTTCCGTCGTCAATACGAGCACCATCCGATCGCCGGAAACCGCCAATCGGTTGTCGAAAAGGGCGATCGCAAACGGCTGCTGCAGCGGCAGGACAATCGGCTCCAGCTCATTGTAAAGTGTCTGGTGAGCCTCGCTCCGGCGGTAGCGATCGAGCCGATATTCGAAAGGATTGTCCGACCGTTGCCGAGCATCATCGCGCACGGCAGTCAGGCCGAAATAGACGGCACCGGCTACTCCTACGGCAATCACGGCATAGGTGAAAAAGCGATCGCGTTTTGTTTTTGGAGCGCTCATTATCTTTTACTCTCGCAAATCCAAACAGATCAAACGACGCGAATCGCGGCAGAGGAGCCTGCCGTCAACCAGGGCCATAGGGCCCCATGCATCGCTGCCGTTCAACACTTTTGCCCGCGCCAAAGGCTGAAATCCGGCCGTCGTCGCACGCGCCAGAGTCAATTCGCCCTCGTCGCTGAGGATCAAAAATTTGCCGTCGGCTATAAGGTAAGGGCCGAGACCGAAACGCCATTCTCCCTCGCTGCTCCACACGATTTTTTCCGGAGCGCTCGCATGGGCGCATACAAACCGATTGCGCCTGGTGCCGGCATCTTTCGGCAAAATCGAGAACAGACAGCCTTGAAAAAAAATCGGCGTTTGCTGTTCGGAACAGAGCCCCTGATCGGGTTTATAGGCCTGCAGCAGTTCAGCGGAAAATTCCTCGCCGTTGCGGCGGATCTGGAAAACGGCGGCGCCGTTGCCGTAACCGGCGGTAAAAAAGATGCGGCCGTCACCCAGATGAATCGGCGACGGAGCAATCACGTTCGGCGCCCAAGCAGCGGACGAAAAGAGCAATCGGCCGCGATCCTCCCTTTCGGCGGAAACGCCGACGACTCCGCCGATCGCGGCATAAACGTACATCCTTTTGCCGTGAATAGTCATGGGCATTACGGACGAATGAGACATTTTCCAACCGTTGGGATTGGGCGTCTGCCAAAGGATTTCGCCGCTGCGCAGGTCGACGCCGACCAAAAGGGCGCTGCCGCCGGTGCCCAGGATCACCTGACCGTCGTCGATCAGCGGGCACTGACCGGTATACCAGAGCGGCACTTCGGCCTTGAATTCGGAAGCAATGTCGAGTCCCCAGCGGAATTCGCCGCTGAACCGGTTGACGCACATCACCTGACATTGCGGCCCGATGGTGACGACAAAGCTGTCGGCAATTGCGGGAACCGTGCGCGACATGCCGTGATTGCGTTTGGTGTAAATGTCGTAGCCGCGTTGCCACAGCTCGGTGCCGTCGGCAAAAGAGAAACAGCGCAGCAGATCACGCCGCTTTTCTTCATCATAATCCAGCACATAGACGCGGCCGTCCGCCACCGCGGGTCCGGCGTGCCCTTCTCCCAAATCCACAGACCAAAGTACCTTGGGACCTCCCTCCGGCCAGCGTTCGGCCAACCGATAAGAGTCTCGGCTAATGTTGTCGAATCGCTCGCCGCGAAAGCGCGGCCATGCGCCGGAAGCAGGCGGAACGATCGGATTCAGCAGTTGAAAAAAAGAACCAATGCGCACGCCGGCAGCCGCCTGCAGCTCCGCCGGTCGGCCGTCCATGCCCGGACGAAATTCTGTGAAATGAGCGGCCGGATCATAAAGCAACCAATAAGCCAAAGCAATGACGGAAGCCAGACTGAAGAAAAACGTGAGGAAATTTTGGATTCTTTTGCTCATGGCCGGAGCTGGTTTTCCTGGAATTTGAAAAAACGGCAAGGGCTACCGACAGAAAATCTCCGATGCACTGTTTATAAGCCGGACGGGCTGCCAGGCTGTCCCGCCGGCATGAATCTCTATTGGGGTCGGCTGAGATCGTAGACCAACATTACCTCTCCATGTCGAATGTAGAGGCGGCCGTTTTTGATCACCGGGTGCGCCCAATGCGGGCCTGAACCTTGTTTGATCTTGAATGTGCTGATCAACCGAAAGGTTTTGGGATCTGGTTTGATCAACGACACGGCGCCGTTTTCACTATACGCATAGATCATACCGTCGGCCGTGATGACGGCGGCGCGACGGACGAGCGTGCGATCATCAAACCCGACGGCACCGGTACGCCAATCCAGCGCCGTAAACCCGCCGTTGGAATAACCGGCGCCGTAGATGAAACCGTCGATCAGGACATAATGACCGATTAAAGCGTCAAGCCGGTCGCTTTGCCATACTGGACGAACCGTTCTGCCGTCCGCCGAAATCTGCAGCAAAGCGCCGGTTCCGGTTTCGCCGCTATGGAAAAAGACGGCACCGTCATGGTAGATCGGCGTGTTGGCGTGAATGTCGTAGGGCGCCGTATGAGGATAACGCCACAACAACTCGCCGCTCTGTGCATGCACGCCGATGATCGATTTCTGCAGGGCAGTAATCAGCATGGGGATGCCGTTATGCTTGACAAGGATCGGCGAGCAGTAGGAAGAGGATTCGCCGTTGCCTGCACACGTCCACAAAGTTTTGCCGCTCCACCGATCCAAGGCCGCCATGGCGGTTTTGCCGCCGGGCGTACAATAGATTGTGCCCCCGTCCACCAAAAGCTGCTCGGCAATGCCCCACTCGACCTCTATGCCGCCGAAACGTTTGTAAAGATCGGCGCTCCATATTTTTTCGCCGTCCAATGAAAGACAATAGAGGACACCTTGACCGCTCAACAAATAGAGACGATCGTTCGTCACCACCGGCGTGGATCGGGTGCCGGGGTAATTGCGCGTCCATTCCGGGCCATAGTCCTTTTCCCACAGCTTTTTGCCCTGCAGATCAAAGGCGAACAGGCGACCGACGCCGTCGAACTGGCCGGTCACATAAACGCGCTGCTCGGTGACTGCGGCGGATGTATAGCCTTGTCCAAGACCATCCGCCTGCCAAAGCAGTTTCGGTCCTCCTTCCGGCCATACAGTCAGCAAAGATTCGTCGGGATAATGGCCGTCCCGTTTGGGGCCGCGCCATTGCGACAAGACTTGAGCGCCTGCCGCGGCGGCCAGAAGAAAGACGAGGAAAAGGCCTTTATTCATATTTTCTCCAAGGTTACTTGGAAATATCGTAAACGAGCAAAACGTCGCCATGCCGAATATAGAGACGGCCGGCGTGGATGACCGGATGCGCCCAATGGGGACCGCTGCCCTCGGTAATGGAAAAGGCGCTGACCGGTTCGAATTTCTGCGGATTCGGCCTGACCAACACCACATCGCCTCGCTCGCTGTAGAGGTAGAGAAGACCGTCTGCAGCGATCAGCGGTCCTTTACCGCCGTACTCACGCGCAGTCCACATCAGTTTGCCGGTCTTGGCGTCCAAACAGGCCCAACCGCGGCTATTATGGCCTGAACTGTAAATGAAATCACCGATCCATACCGCGCCGGCCATTTGGCTGTCCGGCGCTTTGGCGGTAAAAAGCTGCTTGACTTTACTGCCTTCCGGCGACAACTCGAGCATCTGCCCGCCCGTTCCATAGCCGCTGAGCGCAAATACCCGACCTTCGGAATAAAGCGGTGTGTTGGGATTCACGTCCCAACTTGTGATGTGCGGTTGACGCCAAAGCAGCTCGCCGCTTTCGGCGTCGACACCGATAACCGACTTTTGCGTCATGGTCAGGATCAGAGAGCGATTGCCGTGCTTGACCAACAGCGGCGAGCAATAAGCCGACAGCTCACCGTTGCCTTTGCACTGCCAGACGGTTTTGCCGGTGTGGCGGTCAAGGGCCGCCATCAGCACCGATACACCGCCGGGGGTGCAGATCATCCGGTCGCCGTCGATGAGCGGTGATTCCGCCATGCCCCATTCCGGCAGTCGGCCGCCGAAGGTTTTGAGCAGATCGACGCTCCACACCACCTTACCGGATGTCGTGAGACAAACCGCCGTCCCCACGCCGCTTATCAGATAGATGCGATCGTCGACGACGGTCGGTGTACTGCGCGCCCCCTCATGACCGCCGCTCCATTCCTTGCCGTAGATAGTTTTCCACAGCAGCTTTCCCTGATGATCCAACGCAAATAGAATTCCATTCTCGCCCACCAGCGAAGTTACGTAAACCGCCTGCGAAGTGACGGCCGGGGAAGAATAGCCGATGCCCAAGCCGGAAGCAGACCACACCTTTTGCGGTCCGCCGGCAGGCCAGGCGCTTATGAGGTTCTGTTCCGGGTATTTGCCATCCCTCTGCGGTCCGCGCCATTGCGAAAGGACCTCGGCATGGAGATTAAAACAAAGGATCAATAAAAGAAAAAGCAAACTCTTTTTCATTCTAACCTCTCATTTTTGGTTGCGCTGCACAAGCTGGTACAGACATCGTAAACCAAAAGGGCATTGCCGCGGCGAATGTACAACCGGCCGTCGGCAAGCGAAGGATGCGCCCAATGCTGCCCTGAACCGGCCGTGATCGCAAATGAACTGATCAATTCGAATTGCTTGGGATTGGGTCTGACCAAGCCGACACGACCTTCCTTTTCCGTGTAAAGATAGAGCATGCCGTCGGCAAAAATGATTGAGCCTTTGTTGATCCAGTGATGTTCCCAGAGCACTTTGCCCGATTTCAAGTCCAAGGCGATCCATTTGCCGTTCGTATTGCCCTCCCAGCTTGCCCCGTAGATGACGCCGTTGACAACGACCACACCGCCGATGTGGACATCAAGCGTTTTGTCGGTCCACAGCCGCTTGAGGGTCAGGCCGTCCGGTGAAATTTCATAGAGCGCCCCGCCGTCGTCATAACCGCTGGTCGCATAGAGCAATCCGTCGACGTAAACCGGGCTCACCGGATTGATGTCTTTGGGGCTATCTTGATAGGCCGAAAAGGCGTCTTTCCACAGCAATTTGCCGTCCAAAGCATCGACCCCGACGAGATAATGCTGCAGCATGGTGACGATGATCTTGCGGCCGCCGCGTTCCACCAGAATCGGCGAACAGTAGTTGGCCGTCTCTTCTTCGATTTTTGTCGTCCAAATAATGCGTCCGCTCATTTTATCCAGAGCAGCCATCGTTGCAAGTGCGCCGCCGGGTGTTACGATGACTTTATCATCAACGATCAGCGGTGACTCTGAAATGCCCCATTTGTGATATTTTCCGCCAAATTTTTCCATAGCCTGAAGCCGCCACCGGATTTTGCCGTCCTTTGCGTTTACACAGGCAATTTCACCCATGCCGGTTATTGCATATACACGATCATCGTCCACGGTCGGCGTAGTGCGCGGCCCCGGATAGGAACGATCCCATTGCCCGGAAAGTGCAGTCTTCCAGCGAAGCCTGCCCTGCAGATTAAAGGCAAACAATGTTTCGACGCCCTTTTCCTCGCCAATAATGTAAACAGACCCCTTGGCGATTGCAGCAGAGCCGTAACCGGATCCGAGGTTCTCGACTGACCATAAAAGCCTTGGACCGTCTTCCGGCCATTGCTGGAGCAGACCGCTCTCCAAAGAGATGCCGTTGCGGAATGGGCCGCGGAACTGCGGCCAATCGGCGCTGTATAGACAAGTTGAAAATATAATTAAAATGAGTGTGGTTGTTTTTTGCATGCCGTTCCTTTACGCGAGATTGTAACAATTCTAAGGAATGTAATTCAGCGGGACCTTGCAGCCAAGTCAACAATTGTCAATCCGGGCAACAGAACGGCAAAAAACAGTTGAGCAAGGACGGTTTTCAGTTTGCGCTAAAGAACTGTCGGCAAGCGAAAGGGCTCTCGGTAGATCCTGTCAAGAAACATGTCGGCTTCGTAACTCATATCGCCGATGAATTCATGTTTCACCGGATCGAAAGTGAGAACTGCGCCGAGGCGCAGAGGTTCTTTTTCCAAATCGACTCCATTGGCCGCGACATGCGCCTCTATGCTTTCGAGGCGTTCGAGAGCCTGGGGGCAGTTCTGCAATGCGGTTTTGGCTTGAGCAAAAGTCGAGCGGCGCCCTAACCGCCAGCTGATGTTGGCCACATGTGCAGCTAGCGCTGAAAAATGTCCTTCCTCGGCTTCGGAGTGCAAAAGCGAGCGGTCGCGTTTGCGCACCGCCTCGATAAAGTTGGCCGCATGTCCTTCGCCGCCGTCGCCGGGGAACTGCTTGATGCGCTTGCCGCTGCGGTCATACACCCAGCCGCCGCCGCGACCGCCGGCAAAGTAACCGTTCTCGCACATGATAATTTCGCCTGCACGCACCCCAAGTACATGATCCTCAACCGTGCTGCCCTTGCTCACCGGCAAATTGCGGATTTCGATGATCAAAGGAATGTCGTATTCGAACCAGGCGAGCTGCGTGTTCGGCGTCTGTCCGTCATCGTCGAAATTCCAGCGCGCCCCCAAAGAGACGACGCGGCGCGGCGCACCAACCAAGTCGCAAAGAAAACGGCAATCGTCGATTTGATGTACGCCCAGGTTGGCCATGTCGCCGTTGCCGGTTTCCCAAAACCAATGCCAGTCGTAATGAAGATTCTGCCGCATTAGCGGCTGCAGCGGCGCCGGGCCGCACCAAAGGTCATAATCGACCTCAGGCGGAATCGGCACCGGACCATCGGTCTTGCCGATCGGGTCGCGACGCTTGAACCACAAGCCGTGCGCCCAAAGAATTCTTCCAAGTCGGCCTTCTTTGAGATAATCTTTAACCGCCCGCAGACAGATATCGGAGCGGTTCTGCATACCCGACTGCACAATGCGGTTGTATTTTCGGGCGGCCTGAACCAACTTTTGCCCTTCGCGAATGTTGTGAGAAACGGGCTTTTCGACATAGACATCTTTGCCGCTCTGCATGGCCCAGACGGCGGCCAGCGTGTGCCAATGGTTGGGCGTGGCGATCACCACCGCATCAATGTCGACGGCGTCGAACAGTCGCCGCATATCGCGATAGAGCGCCGGTCTTTCCCCCTGCTGATGCAGCTTTGCCGCTTCACGATTCAAAATCGACTGGTCTACATCGCATAGGGCTGCAACGCGCACGCCTGCAAGCTTGCGAAACCATACGATATGGTCCGCACCTTTACTGTTGAGACCAATGATGCCGACCCGCACCGTGTCGTTGGCCCCCAGCACCCTTCCATAGGAAAAAGCACTCAAAGCTGCAGCCGCTGCCCCCGTTTTGAGAAAAGATCTCCTCGTCATCGCGAACCATCCTTGCAAAGAGTTAGGATTTCAGCGTAATGTAAAACGTCACGGATCATAATTGATGCTATCGTAGAAGAACAAATTTCTGCGGACGAACCGCCTGATCGGCCTGGATAAACACCATATACACACCCGACGGCAAGGGTTCATCGTCGTTGCTTCTTCCGTCCCACCAAAAGCTAAAATCGCCGCATTTCTGAGAGTCCAAGCGGACATCGGCACGATACACCGAACGGCCGTTTTCGTCCAAGATGAACCACGAGAACTCGCGCACCCGCTCGACCAGTCGCACGTCGATGCGTATCTTTTCATCGTGGCGATCGGGCACAAAAGGATTGGGAGAAATCTTGCGAACCTCGGCTTGGAGCGTGCTGGTCTTGCCGAATGTCAGCTGATACTGATAGCTCTCCTTTACCCTCAAGTCGTTTACCGGAATACCGACATTGGTCGTGATGACCATAATCTCGGAGGAGGCACTCAGATCAGCAATCATCGAAGCCTCATTTCCTACACCGCCGTGGATTTCCGCCGGCAGATTGACCGTCTTGGAAATGATCGCGTAGCGCCAGCGATGCGGCGAGGCGAACTGCGGCTGTACGCTTAGGTCGCCAAAATTCTGAACATTGACCCGCACGTAGCGGCCGCTCAACAACTGCGTCTCATCGCTGAAGGAAAGGGTCTGCTGCAGGTCCTGCGTCAGGTTCGGTTTGAGTTCGGGATAATCGGCGCCTTCCGAATAGTATTGTACGGTGTCGGCGCGGCTGCCGGTAAAATAGTTCCACACCAAGTGGTCCATGAGTTCGTTTGCCAAGCTGCTGTTCCGTCGCTGCAGAACTTGATCTATCGCATCATAAAGCTCTTCGCCGGCAAATTTCTCCCACAGATTTCGCACGATCGACCTTTCATACTTTTTTTCGAGCATGTGCAAGAAGAGCGCAGTTCCATATTCATGAATGCCGTTGAAGGTATAGATTCCTTCATCCAAATGATTGAGATAATGCGGCAGATACTGCAAATAGTCGTTGATCTCATCATAAGCGACGTCCTCCATCCACGAGGCGCAGGCTTCATAGAACCAACGGGTGTCCAGGCGGGTGGAGGTAAAGGTGCGCATGCCGAGCTGTACCATGTGAAAAAATTCGTGCGCCGCCGTCACCTTCATGCCGTCGATGCCTTTGGTGTAGGTGTTGATGAAATCATTATCGATCTGCACAAAACTGGTGTAACCGTAGGGAAAGTCCGCCGATCCGCTCGGTTCCTCAGGCGTCGAAAAACCGTAATCGCCGATGTTGTGGATATAGACATCGTATTCCGGGCCGTCGACGGGATCGGGTGGCGGCGCCGGATAACCCAATTCCTCGACGATCAGATAATAAGCCCGATCAAAGGCTTCGGCTGCCTGGATCAGAAAGGCATCGGCAACCGCATCCGGCCCTTCGAGCGCGTAATGCAGGCGAAATTTTTTCGAAGCCGATAATCTGCTGAACGGCAGCTGGATCGGCCGGCTGAGCGCCTGCTGCAAGAGCCGTTGATCCTCCCCCGCCGCCGTCGTCAAAAGCTGCCTTGCCCTCATGGCCAGCCCGGTCCCAAGGCGCACGATCGGCTGCTCCGTAGCGCGATAAGCTTCCGGCAGCGCTTCCGACCGCCGAATTGCAAGCAGTTGATAGGCAGTATACTGAGCCTCCGTCAAGTACCCCTGCCGATAATCGGCTTCGAGAGCTTCATAGACCGTAGGCTGTTTCGGTTCGGATCGCCCATCCGTACTGAGCACGAGCAGGCCGAAAACAATCAAAAGACTGGAGCGTAGTGCGTTCATAAGTCATCACTTGTTCTTTTTACGGAAAACCATTCGAATCGGCACGCCGAAAAAGCCGAACCGTTCGCGCAACTTGTTTTCTAAATAATGGCGATAATTGCTCTTGATACCGCGCGGCTCGTTGGTGAAAAAGATAAAAGTCGGCGGTGCGCTTTTAACCTGCGTCGCATAATTGATCTTGATCCACTTGCTGCCGTAAGCGGGCGGATGGTTTTCGGCCACGGCATCCTGTAGACAGCGGTTCAGGTCGCCGGTCGCCAGGCGTTTCTGCCGCTCCTGATGCACCGAAAGGGCGACGTCGATGACCTTAAAGATGCGCTGTTTGGTCACGGCGGAGATGAAGAGAATCGGCAAAAAGCGCAAATCCCGCAACTCTTCGCGCATGGTCATTTCAAAATGTCGCGCCGTGTTTGTGTCTTTTTCGACGAGATCCCATTTATTGACGGCTACGACGACTCCCTTACCCAGACTTAGAGCGTTGCCGATGATCGACTTGTCCTGATCGGTAAGCCCTTCGACCGCATCGACGAGCACGACGGCAACGTCGCACCGTCGGAGCGCTTCGGCAGTGCGCAGAGTGCTGAAATATTCAATATCCTCCTTGATGCGCGAGCGCTTGCGCAGACCGGCCGTATCGACCAGCACGATGCTTCTGCCGTAGTAGCGCAGTATCGAGTCTACAGCGTCGCGCGTCGTTCCGGCAATCTCGGTGACGATCATCTTTTCCTGACCGAGCAGCGCATTGACCAAGGAAGATTTTCCGACATTGGGGCGGCCGACGATCGCCAGGCGCATCTCGGGCAGTTCTTCGGCTGCCGCTGCTCGCTGAGGCAAAAGATGAACGACGCGGTCGAGAAAATCGCCGATTGCCCGTCCGGCCATGGCCGAGATGGCGGACGGTTCGCCCAAGCCCAACTGAAAGAATTCGGCAACGTCCGCCTCGCGCTTTTCATTATCCACCTTGTTGACGGCGACAAGCGATGAAACGCCGGAACGGCGCACCATTTCGGCAATTTCGAGGTCCAGCGGCGTCACCCCGTCGGTTACGTCGCACAGCAGCACGGCCAAATCGGCTTCGTTCAGCGCCAATTCGACCTGCCGGCGTATGGCGCGCTCGAAAACATCGTCCGAGAACGGCACATAGCCGCCGGTATCGAGCAGATCGAATTCAACGCCGGCCCACTCTGCCGCGGCCTGCTTGCGGTCACGCGTCAAGCCCGGCGTGTCATCGACAATCGCTTCGCGACGGCGGATAATGCGGTTGAAAAGCGTCGATTTGCCGACGTTCGGTCGGCCGATAATAGCCACAATCGGTTTTTTCATACCTGCTCGAACAATTCCAAAAAGCTGTCGTGAATTTGTTGCACGGGGCGTCCGAGTGTTTTCTCAAGTCGGGGGACTGTCCAGTCGTCGAGGAAAAGACCGTCGTCGTTGAGACAGTTCGGCGGTAAAATGACCCGATCGCCGCGCGGCGTTCCTGCCAACTGTTCGGCAATGTCGCCGCCGGTGAGCAAACCGGAAACCGCCACGTTGCCGCCGAAGAAACAGTTCTCGATCGCCTGCAGACGGACCGTACATCCCGTCACGCGCTCGAGTTGAGGCACGACGTATTCCGCCAAAATCGGCGCCGCCATTTTGCCGGTCACGATTTCAAAAACGGTCGGCCGAATCGCAGCGGGTAAATGCTGCGAATCCAGATCAAACTCATCGAGCAAGCGGCGCACCATGCCCACGCCGTTTTCGATCTGCGGAAAGTCGTCATAGTAATCAGCGTCGGGGACCTTTTCTCCGGCTAAAAGAAAGAACTCGTCGGCCGGATAGACCAGCCGCTTGCCGTATTTCCGTTTGAATAGCGCTCCCTTTTCATTCAGTCGGCTGAGAATCTGCACGGCATCCTGTTCGGAAACCGGCCGCAGCGGCACGAGCTTATCACGGTACTTCGTCAAACCGACCGGCACCACGGCGATGCCGGCGATCCACGGAAAAAAGCCTGCCAGCGTTTCGATCGTCTCGTCGAGCGCGGCGCCGTCGTTCCAGCCGGGACAAAGAACAATCTGCGTCTGCATCTCGATGCGATGCTCCGCCAGAAAGGCAATCTTGTCGAGCAGACGATCGTCCCGACGCAGCCCCAGCATTCGGCGTCGCAAATCGGCATCGACTGCATGAACGCTTATATACAGCGGCGACAGGCGCTGTTCGACGATGCGCTGCAGTTGGCGCCGCGATAGATTGGTCAAAGTAACATAGCTTCCATGCAGAAAAGAGAGCCGAAAGTCTTCATCCTTGAACAAGAGTGTCGGGCGAACGCCGGGTGGATTTTGATCGACAAAGCAAAAGATGCAGCGATTGCCGCAAGAGCGGCACTGCATCTCTTCGAACCAAAGCCCTAAATCCTCGCCGCCCGCTTCAATCTCGTAAATTGTCGTCTCGCCGTTGCGGCGAATTTCCAGCGTCAGCTCCTCTTCTTGAGCATAGAAACGATAATCGATCTCGTCCTCCACCTTTCGGCCGTTGACGGCAATCAATTCATCGCCGATTTTTATCCCGACTTTATGCGCAATGCTGTTTTTTCGAACACCGACAATCTTCACGTGTTTACCTTTTGCATTGAAATGTAAGAAAAAGATCGGCCAGATTAAAGCGGTGTTTATACCGACGGCACAAGGCGACCGCTAAAAACCCTCCAGTTTGCGGATAGCAGTCAGCGCCTCGATCCCGCTTAAGGGTCGATTAGGAGCAAAGGCATCTTCAATAGTGCTCATAATGCCGCGTTCGGTCATAAGGCACACAGCATTGTATCCGTAATGTGAAGGTTTGACGTCGATAAATCGTTTACCGCTGTTGAGATATGCCGTATCGAGAGCTCGGTCGCCGGTGATCAAAATGAGAGCCTGTTGAAAAATCAAGGCGGCATCCATCCTAGTAACCACCTCGAAAGGTCGAAAACAACGGTCAGGATAGACGCTCATAACTCCCAATCCGACGATCGTGCGAATCTCAAGTTCTTCCTTGAGGCCGGCAATATCGACGATCGGTACGTTCGATGGCGCTTGAGTGGTGGTGCTGCGCGCCGGATTCGGATTGCGCTTTGCGATCAAACGATCAATGCCGAGTTCTCGGATCAGCAGGACGGCCAAATCGGCGCGCGTCAGAGCCTCTTTTTGTAAAAGCCCGTCGCCGTACGGGGTGCGAGGCGAAGCCGCAATCCGCGCCGAAATGAACCGCAGACGCTCACGTGCCGTTTCCGCAAATCGCCCCTCTCGAACCGCGCGAAAGCCGTCGGCGGCCTTTGCATAGTCACCTAGCTGAAAGAAAATTTCGGCTCTATAAAAGCGCGCTTCCTGATTGTCCGGCGAAGCGGCCAGCACGGCCTCGAAAGCAGCGGCCGCCTTGTCCGTCCAGCGGTTCGGCTTGACCAGCAGGTAAACCTTGCCGCGCATCATCTGCACGTCGAGGGAGCGGCTGTTCTTCGCCGCAGCTTTTTCCACAGCCTCTACCGCCTTTTCTCCCTCTCCCCGTAATGCCGAAAGATAGGCCAAACCGGCAAGAGCTTCCGCATGGTTAGGATTTGCCTTAAGGGCTCGTTGAAAGGCGATTGCCGCGTTCTGATGATCCTCTCGTTGCAGGAATTCTATGCCCTGCTGATAGGCTGCTTCCGACGCTGCAGGATCAAAAGCGGACTGCCGATGCGGCGGCCTGGTGCAGGCCGCAATCAACGGTAAAAGAAAAAACAGCACGTTCGCACGTTTCCATCGGCTCATCGATATCCCTGAATTCGGCTTTTTTTTAATTTAGCAACGATGCTCTCAATCGCAAGTACAAAATAAGAACCAACAATCACAACTTGGAAAAAAATTAATAGTTATTTAAATTTTAGGGTGAAACATAGAGTATTCTGATTCGTTTTTCGAACAAAAGAGAGCATTGCCTTGGAAGAGGTTGCCT
>JAPDQV010000010.1:97308-100318 GCA_034505495.1 candidate division KSB1 bacterium
CGGCTTTGACACAGCTGATCGAACTATATGCTCCTTTTGTGCATCGTTTGATCTTTTCGATCGTTCGAGATGATTCGGTGGTTGAAGACCTGGCTCAAGACGCCTTTATCAAGATGTTGATGGCCATCGAAAACTATGAGTTCAGAGCGCCCTTCAAGTCGTGGCTGACGCGCATCGCCGTCAACGTCTGCCGAGATCATCTCCGCAAGAAAAAGGTGCGCAGCATCATGAACTTTTTCAAGGTAAACGAAGAAACCAATGAAGAGCAGTCCTTTATGGACGAAGCACCGAATCCGGTGATGCTGCTGGAAAAGGATGAAAGGAAAAAAATTTTGTTGCGGGCGATGGAACGGCTTCCTGCCTCATCCCGCATGATTCTTGTTCTGAGAGAATTGAACCAGCTCTCCTATGAAGAAATTGCAGCCGCATTGGGGTGGAAGATGGGAACAGTAAAATCTCGTCTTTTCCGCGCCAGGCAGGAATTGCTGCAGGAGTTGGCCCCTTATCGGGAGGATTTGTTATGAACCATAAAACATTGCGTAAGCTTGTGCTGCTGTCAGTCGACGGCACATTGAGCAAGCAAGAGCAGGCGCTTGCGCAAAAACACATCAAAGAATGCGCGCGGTGTGCAGCCGATTTGCAACGGTTATCGAAAATTCAGCAAACGGTCAAAGAATTCCCTGCACCCAAAGTCAGACCCTTTTTCGCACAGCGCGTTATGGCCGAATACCGCGCTTCGGCAAAGGAGCGCTTCTGGACCGTCTTTGAAGGAATACCCAGGCCGCTCCTCTTTGCGGCGCTTTCGGTATCGATTATGCTGATTTTTTTGACGATTCCGCAGTCTGCAAGGGAGACCGAATCACTGAATCTGTTTACGCAGTTCTATTCTACCGAGGTTCCTTATTCTTTGGAATCCGATGAGCAGGCTTTGGCGTTTTTGATCAAGAATGAATTGCCCAGCACAACGGGAGAACGGCAATGATGGCTTCAAAAAAGATGGCGGTTTTAAGTCTTTTGACTTTTTTTCTTTTGGGAACCGGCTTCGGCCTACTGCTGGATCGCTCGGTCCTGCGGCCTGGTCCGCCGAAATTCAAAGACAAGGGCGGTCCTCACCATAAAGGCGATTTCCTGTTCGACATGTTTACTCAGGAGCTCGGCTTGACGCCGATGCAGCAGGACAGCTTACGGGTAATGCTGGCAAATTTGCGCAGTGAATTTGAGAGCGCCGGAAAGCAGTATTTTGAGCGTGCCGAAGAAATCCGCAAGCAGTTCGGACGTAATTTTGAACAGATTTTGGACGATAAGCAGAAAGAAAAATATCGGGAAATGGTGGCTAAATTCGAAAAAGATCGTAAGGAATTTGAAAAACGGCAGCGGCCGCCTCGTTAAAGAGAACAGCAGCAGTAAGTTTATTTGAAAGGAGAAAACATCTTTTTCCTGCCGCCGCTTTTTTCTTCCGTATAATAACGGCTTGCGTAATACGAATAATCGTACCGGTAATAGCCGTATCCCTTGCTCTTTTCCATACCGTTTAATACAATCCCCCGTACCTGAGACTTGACAAATTCGAGACGCTGCAGCGCATCTTTAATGATGTGACGATTGGTTTTGCCAAAGCGGACAACCAGGATGACGTTACCGACAGTTTTGGAAAGAATGACGGCGTCGGTCACCGAAATGACGGGCGGCGTGTCGCACAAAACAATGTCAAAGTTGTGCTCCAATTTGGTTATTAGCTCTGACATCTTTTGGCTTGCCAGGATCATCCCCGGATTCGGCGGTACCGTTCCGGCCGGTATGACAAAAACGTTGGGGACGTGCGTGAGATAAATGACCTTATCGAGCGCCAAGTCGCGCGCCAGATAATCCGCCAGTCCGGGTGAGCGGCGAAGATTGAACAAGATATGCATATGCGGTTTACGCAGGTCCGCTTCGACGACCAAAACGCGTTTGCCGAGTTCTGCAAAAGAGATCGCCAGATTTGCGGTCGTCAGGGTCTTGCCCTCGCCGGGAATCGAGCTGGTCACCAACAGACGGCGGAGAGAATTGTCGACATCCGCAAATTGGAGGTTGGTGCGCACGTGTCGATAGGCGTCCACCAGCGGCTCCTGATCCTGAACTAAAGAAATCACTTTGTTTCGGTAACCGTTCATTCGGTCTTCAAAATAGTAAAGCTCCTGAATATTCATAAATCGGCCGTTCTTGCCGTTTTTGGCGACGATCGGCTGAGTTTCCGAAGTTTTGATTTCCGGTATAGCGCCTAAAACAGTTAGATCGCCCAAGCGTTGGATGTCCTCAACGGAATAAATCGAGTTGTCGAGGTAATCGCGCACGAACGCCAGGCCGAATCCCAAGCCGAGCGAAAGGATAAAGGCTACGGCTATGTTGCGGGACCGATTTTGCGATTTTGGTTTGAGCGGTAAGGAAGGTTCATCGACGACACGAACTCCTCCAGAGCCTGTGGCGGCATTGATTTTGGCTTCTTCGGCTTTTTCCACTAAATAAGTATAGAGGTTTTCGTTGACTTTTTTCGTCCGCTGAAGCTGCGCCAACTCAATGGCATGCTCAAGTATGTTGGGATTTTGGGAGCGATACTTTTCAATAAGATTGCGTAGGTATCGCTCTTTATTGTCCAAAGTGTAAAGGTTTAATTCCTCAGCGACGATGCGTTCATTGAATTTTTGTTTGGCATTGTCTTCTTCGCGACTAAAGAGCGAGCCGCTGCTCCTTTCGCGCGACGCCAGAATGGCTTGACGCAGTTTGGCCTTCTGCTCTTCGATTCGACTGTCGAGTGCGGCAAGAGCCGGCGAAGAAAGGCCTTCGGTCTCCGACAATCGACGCTTTTGCTCTTCGAGACGATCGATTTCTTGACGAATTTTCTGAGCTTCGGGTGATTCCATAAAGGAATCGATGGAAGGCATATTCCCCTGCTTCAACGAAGAAAAACGCGCCTGGTAGGCATTCAAATTGGCCCGCGCCAACTGCTTTTGCGTCTCGACTTCCTCCAGCT
>JAPDQV010000011.1:0-33736 GCA_034505495.1 candidate division KSB1 bacterium
TACGAGAGGACCGGAACGGACGGACCTCCGGTGCACCAGTTGTCGCTCCAGCGGCACGGCTGGGTAGCCGAGTCCGGCAGGGATAAGCGCTGAAAGCATCTAAGCGCGAAGCCCCACCCGAGATGAGATATCCCTGCTCTATAAGGGCACTGAAGGGCCCCGGTAGAAGACCGGGTGGATAGGCCGCAGGTGTAAGCACGGCAACGTGTTGAGCCGAGCGGTACTAATAGCCCGTGCGGCTTGCCCGATAAATTTTTGATGCCCTCAGCGGGCGGATTTCGGTTTGATTGTCGGACTTTTTTCTTCACGATTGCACAAGATATTCTCGGTGGTCATGGCGGAGGGGAGACACCCGATCCCATTCCGAACTCGGAAGTTAAGCCCTCCTGCGCCGATGGTACTGTACGGGCGACCGTGCGGGAGAGTAGGACGCCGCCGAGATTAATTTTCAAGGCCTCTGGACATCCAAGAGGCCTTTTTTGTTTTACGACGATAAATTATCCGCCAATTCAAACGCCAACATCGCCGCGCCCAAAACGGCAGAATCATCCCCTAACGTGGCGCGAACAATCTCCACATTGCGCGCCGCAACCGGAAAAACATTTTCAAACGCAGTTTTTTTCACAAGGTCTAAATAATCATCTTTCAAGGCTTCGACTACGCCGCCGCCGACTACAACGACTTGCGGATTCAGCATGTTCAAAAGATTGGCAATCCCATATCCTAAATACTTGGCGGATTTTTCTATCGCTTGAACCGCAGCAGGATCCCGCATTTTGAAGGCCTGAGCAAGCTTTTTACTGCGAATTCTCTCTTCAGAATGACTGTCGGGATCAATGAGTGTGGTTTTTACGCCCTCTGCGGCTGCCGCACGAATATCGCGTTCGATTGCGGTACGCGAGGAAAAAGCCTCCAGACATCCTCGTCGGCCGCAGCCGCAAAGCGGGCCTTCTGGATCCAAAATCATATGTCCCAATTCCGCAGCGTTTTCGTTAAAACCGTGCAGCAATTTTCCATCAATAATGATGCCGCCGCCAATACCGGTGCCGACGAATAAACCGACAGCATGCTGAGCCTTGTGAGCAGCGCCGAAATAGTACTCGCCCAACAGCCCCACGTTTCCGTCATTGTCGACGGCCGTTGGTACTTCAAGCGCTGTTTCGATGCGCTGTTTAAGCGGTGCATTCTTCCACCGCAAATTGGGGGTTTCGATGATAACCCCTTTCTTTAAATCCAAAGGTCCCGGAGAGCCAATGCCGACGGCGCTAATTGCGATCAAGTCAACGCCGGCATTGTCAAGTGCCTCCTTGAGGCAGTCTAAAATTCTCGAGACAACTGCCTCGAATCCCAATTCCGCCTTGGTTCGCTTTTTTGCCGCCCCGATAATTTTACCGTTACGATCGACAACGGCCGAATAGATTTTTGTTCCTCCCAAATCTACGGCCAAAACCAAGTTCTCTTTGCCCTTCATTACCCACCTTTGATCTTAAACTTTACAAAAGATAGCCAAAAAAAACGGCAATTGACAAGAAAAATGTGCAAGCCCAAGAAAAAGAATCGCTTTCATTTCCATTGTAAAAGCATTAAATTTTAGAGTCGTATTTCTAAAAAGGAAGTTATGATTAACGGTACAGACATCGATGCAGCTCTCGCCACCCTTACGCATGAGGACGTGGTATCCTTTGATAATGAGTTGCTGAACGGCGAAGGCATCAGTTATTATGAAAATTCTCAAGTGCTCGATGCGGTTGTCTATCGTAATCACCTTTCCGGTCGCGTCGGCAATTTTCTCGAAGTTCATCACGTTCGCATCGTATCTCATGGCAGGGAGCTGACTTGTCACTGCACCTGCCGCAGTCGAAAAAACATTTGTGTTCATTCCATGGCGCTTCTCTACGCCTGGGCCAATGACGGTCAGGACTTTACCAACCTCAGCGATGTCTTGGCACAAATCCACGATTGGGATTCGGTAAGGCTGCGCGAAATCGTCATCAACATTCTGCAAAAACAACCACATTTGGCTGGGGATTTTCTGAAAAAACACATCCCTGATTGGGACGAGATCGATCCGGATCCGTTTAAATAGCCGTTAACCAGCAAGCTTTCCTGCCACTCCTACAATTTATCGCCAAGCTGCACCCTTTGGAATGAATATTTGTGGCTGTAAATTTGCAATAGAGATGACGGTCGACTAAAGAGCGGTTAATATGCGGAAGTACGATTACATATTGAGTCTCTGGATCATACTTGGGTGGGCAGCTGCAAGCCTTGTTGCCCAGGAGACGTTTGTTCTGCCGAAGGCAATTGAACGAAACGTCGATTTTTGGGTAAAGATCTATGCCTGCTATCCCACCCACACAGTGGTTATTCACGACAAGGAAGACCTTTCTGTTGTTTATGAAGTGGTCAACTTGGATGAATATCCGGCGGCTCAGAATGGTTCGCGGTGGTCGATTGTGGAACAAAAAAAGACTAAATATGTTCGGGCGCTTGAAGAGCTGGCTAAAATGTCCAAGCCGATCTCTTATGATTCTCTGACGGCGTTGCAGAGGCATGTTTATCTGGCATGGCTGCATTCGGCGGATAAAGAGAAATTTACTAAAGCGGTCGAAAACATAAGGGCTCAACGCGGCGTAAGTGACCGTTTTGCCGAAAGCGTAAAGAGGTCGGGGCGCTATTTAGAGTATATAAAAACGGTTTTTAAGGATTATGGATTGCCTGAAGATATCGCTTATTTGGCGCATGTAGAGTCGCTTTTTAATTATGATGCCTATTCCAAAGCCGGAGCTGCTGGCATTTGGCAATTTATTCCGCATACCGGCAGATTGTTTCTAACCATCAACGAAGCGGTCGATGAGAGGCTCGACCCCTTGGTCGCAACCGTGGCGGCGGCAAAGCTCTTGCGCAAGAACTATCAACAGTTGGGCAGCTGGCCGTTGGCAATAACCGCCTACAACCACGGGCTGAGCGGAATGAAAGATGCCGTGCAAAAAACCGGCACGAACGATTTCGAGACCATCTTTCTCAATTATCGCAGCCGTTCCTTTGGATTTGCTTCTAAAAATTTTTATGCCGAATTTCTTGCTGCCGTGCATGTGGCGAAAAACTATTATCATTATTTTGGACCGCTGGAGCTTTCACCTCCGGCCAAATTCATGACCGTGGAACTTCCGGTCCCCATGTATTTGAAAGAGGCCGCTGCTCTTTTTTCGGTTGAGGTTGACACGTTAATCGTATTCAATAAGGCCTTGCGAAAACCGGCTGTTGAAAATCAACAAAAGTTGCCTGCAGGATATAAACTGCACCTGCCGTTTCGCGAAAACTGGAACCCGTTGGAGGTTTTTCCGACATCGGAGAACCGGATGGATCGCAGAAATTCAGATAAATCCGGTACGGTGCAATCCGTTAAAATAAGCAATCCTTCAGAACGTGATTCATCGGCCGCTTCCGAAAGGTTGCCTGCTGCGGTGGATAAACTACCTTTTCAAATTGACTGAATATGCCGGCGACTGTGTTAGAGAAACCTATTCCTCCTTTGCGCCGTGAATTGGAGCCGACGCCCATTCATGATCGCAAAGGGCATGCATTCATTCGGCTCGACGACCCGCTGCACCTGTCCGATACCGCCGTATTTTTGCCGCCGCCGCTGTTTTGGCTTGCCGCTTTGTTCGACGGTCAGCATACGATTGCCGAACTCTATCGACAACATCGTCAAAAATTTCGCGAAAAGCTCAACGAAGCGCAAATTCAGGCTATGATCAAAAGCCTGGATGAAGCGTTTCTTTTGGACAACGATCGTTTTGCCCGTCGTTTGGCTGCGCGCCGACAGGCTTATCGAAAGCTGCAGGTGCGGCCGATGGCCTTTGCCGGGCAAAGCTATGCCGAAGAGCCCGAAGCATTGGCCGAACAGATGCGCCGGCAGGCTGCCGAGGCAGCCGCGATTTCATCGGTAAGAGTCGCAACCGATCGTAAAATTGTCGGTGCGGCTGTCCCCCACATCGATCCGCGGTTAGGAGGCGTCACCTATGCCGCAGTCTATCGCTTTTTTCATACTTTGCCCACAAATACGGTATTTGTCGTGCTGGGAATATCGCATCATATGATGAAGTCTGCCTTTGCGCTTACCGAGCGCCCTTTTGCGGTTCCGGGAGGCCAAGTCGAAATCGACCGCCAACTTTTACATCGTATCACCAAGCACTGCAAAAATGACCTGTTTCAGGATGAACTATATCACCTTTATGAACACAGCATAGAGTTTCAGGCTGTTTATTTAAGCTGGTTTGTCAAAGTTCCTTTTACACTTGTTCCGGTTCTCTGCTCCTTTACCTTCCCTATGAAAGAAACCGAAAGACGGCAATACGAAGAATTTCTTCAGGCTGTTCAGGCTGCCGCTGCCGAAGAATCACGGCATGTTGTCTATATCGCCGCGGTGGATTTGTCGCATATCGGTCCTTTGTACGGGAGCCAATGGGCGCCGGATGCCTTTCAGCTTGCCCAGGTGGAAGAGACCGACAAAAAGTTGCTCGATGCATTTATGCGCCGAGATACCGCCGCCTTCGATCTCGTTTTTGAGCAAAAAGCCGCGCAAAACAACGTCTGCGGATTTCCCGCCATGCGGACCCTTCTTCCTCTCCTGCCGCCTTCGGAAGGCGTTCTAATCGCGTATGACAACGCCATTATGGACGAATTCCGGTCTACCGTCACCTTCGCCGGTGTACTTTTCGTTCGTTAAGAGAAGCCGTCAAAAAACTTCTTGCTTTTTAGCTCCAATCGTGCTACTTTTTTAAAAAAAGTAGCACGAGGCGTTTATGAGCTCGATCGTACGATTCGGTGTTTCGCTTGACGCCGAACTTTTGCAGAAATTCGACGCGCACATTAAAAAGAAGGGTTACAGCAATCGTTCTGAGGCTATCCGCGATTTGATCCGCGATATGCTGGTCCGCGACGAGTGGGAAGACCCGAAGGATAAGGTCATCGGCACGATTACGGTTATCATCGATCAAAAGCTCAATACGATCACCAAATTTTTAGCCCAGTCGCAGGAGCCGCTTAAAGAGATCATCTCCACGATGCACGTGCAGCTCGATGAAGAAAACAGTCTGGAGGTCTCTGCCGTTCGCGGTTGTGCTAAAAAGGTGCGGGAACTGGCCAATCAGCTGCTCGGAATCAAAGGCGTCAAGCACGGCAGCCTGGTTATGACGACGACCGGTAAACATATCAAATAAACTGAAACGGAGGAGATGCAAATGCGTAACTTTTTGTTTGTACTGCTTGCCGGGGTACAGGTTTTTGCGGCAGAATCGACCGGTGATTCGGTAAAATATCGCTTCAAACCCATTACGGTAACGGCTTCCAAGATCAATGGAGCACAGCGTGAGATTGCCGCAGGAGTGACGGTGATCGAAGAACGTCAGCTGCGTACTGCGATGACCACGTCGGCTTTGGATGCGGCAAAAGACTATGTGCCGGCGTTGTTCGTGACTGAACGAGCGTTGATGGGGTACGGCGTCGCGTCCGGCGCGGCCGGAGGGATAACCATTCGCGGCATCGGCGGTTCGCCTGTAACCGGCGTTCTGGTTCTGCGCGACGGTCGACCCGACATCATGGGTATGATGGGCCATGCGCTTCCCGATGCTTACTCGACCATCGGCCTTGAAAGCATCGAGGTGATTCGCGGACCGGCATCATTTCTCTATGGTACCAACGCAATGGGCGGCGTGATCAACCTGGTTTCGAAGCGGCAGCGACAGGAGGGTTTTTCCACGGGCGTGGTTGTCGGCGCAGGATCTTTCGCGTCGCAAAAGTATGAAGCTCGCCACGGCGGAAAATTCGGCGGTTTCGATTACTATGTAACGGCTTCCCGTCAATCGACCGACGGACATCGGCCTTCTTCCGATTACCGCAATCAGGGCTATACGGCACACCTCGGGTATGCTTTGAGCGCTGCTACCAAGATCGAGCTGAATGCCAACTATTCCGATATTTATCTGTTGGATCCCGGCCTGGAACCGGCGCCCAAGGCAAATCAGTGGTATCATCTCTTCCGCTCCGGCGCCGATCTGACGTTGGATCATTCCGGCCGTTTCGGCGAAACGGTTGTCAAGCTGCACGGCAATTTCGGCCGTCACTGCATCTATGACGGCTGGAGATCGAACGACCGCACTACCGGCGTAATCGTCTATCAAAACCTCAAGCCGTGGAAGACAAATACGACGACGATCGGTTTTGACTATAAAACTTACGGCGGCGACGCAGAGGACAGTTCGCCGAAAGTACCGGTCATCAACTATCGAAAAAAGTTCATGACGGAATATGCCCCCTATCTGCATGTGCAGCAGCTGTTGCTGCAGCGAATGATCGTGTCGACCGGGGTTCGCGTCGAAAAGCACGAGCTCTACGGATGGGAGACTTTGCCCAAAGTCGGAATGATCTACAGTTTTCCTACAACTTCTCTTCGCCTTTCTGCCGCCAAAGGTTTCCGCAGCCCGTCCATTCGCGAGCTGTATGTCTTTCCGCCGCGAAATGAAAAGCTGGAACCCGAGAGACTCTGGAACTATGAAGCGGGGGTCCTGCAGGAAATTGCCGATTTTGCGGAAATAGATCTTTCTGTTTTCCGGATGCAGGGCGACAACATGATCCGCACGGTCATTGCGGGGGGTAAACCGCAATTCCTAAATTCGAGCCGATTTACCCATACCGGTTACGAAGCCTCGGCCAGGCTAATTCCGACAAACAACCTCGAATTACGGCTCACCTGGTCGGACGTGGATCTGGGCAACGAGACATTGGGGGCGCCGGAGAAAAAGCTGACGGCAACGGCAAACTATACTCTCGGCCGGCTCGATCTTCGGCTGCAGTTCATGCACATTGCCGGATTATACGCCAAGGACGGTCGGCAGGACAAAATGCCCGACTACTCGCTGGTCGATTTTTGGCTGGGCCTAAAACCTTGGCGTACCGCATCATTTGCCTTCAAAGTCAAGAATTTTTTGGATCAAAAATACGAGATTCTCAAGGGTTATCCGATGCCGGGCCGAACGATGGCAGCCGAGCTCGGATATGAATTCTAAAAGACATCCGTGAAATCGCAAACCAAACTCTTAACGCTGAGCGCCATGTTTACGGCGCTCGGCGTTTTATTCCCGATGCTGTTTCATGCCATGGGATTGGGTGCGGTCTTTTTGCCCATGTTTTGGCCGATAGCTGCAGCGGCATTCTTTCTGCCGTTGCGTGAAACCGCGATCGTTGCTCTGGCTGCTCCGACCTTTTCCTGGCTGCTCACCGGCATGCCGCCGGTCTCCCCTCCGATCCTGCAAGTGATGATCTTTGAACTGGAAACCTTGGCCTGCACGACAGCCCTGCTGTATCGAAGACAATTCGGACAATGGATTTCTTTGGCTGCCGGTCTTTTTTTATCGCGTTTGACGCTGTTTCTTTTTATTTTGATACTCGCGCCTCTGTTCGGGCTCCCGCAAAATATTTTCTCCATCGGTTGGACGTTGCGGGGAGTACCGGGCCTAACGGCGATGCTGCTGATCATCCCGCCGTTGGCGGCAAAGGTAAAAGGAGAAAAGCTGCGGGTCATGCACAGACATGTCGAGACTTCATCGCCTTTACTTTAATCGCTTGGCGCCGGTTTGGGCGAACAAATCGCGTCATGAACAGGTGGCGGAGGCTGTCTGCGGATTTGTGAAAAAAGGGGAAAATGTGTTGGATGCCGGCGCCGGTACCGGCTATTTGACGGAAAAATTGGGTGAATGGTGCGCACCGGGGATCGTGCTGGCGGTCGATCTGTCGGAAAGAATGCTCCAGGAAGCCCGTAAGCGCATCACCCAAAAAGGAGTTCTTTATTTGTGCAGCGATGTGAGCTGTACGGCCGTCGCTTCCAATGCCTTTGACAAGATCGTCTGCTATTCCTCCTTTCCGCATTTCGACCGGCCGATTGAAGCGCTTCATGAATTTTTACGGGTGCTCAAGCCGGGAGGAAAAATTTTGGTTTTTCACAACTGCTGCTCGCGCCGGCTCAATCAGTTTCACGCCGCATTGCCTGAGGT
Organism: candidate division KSB1 bacterium; assembly: GCA_034505495.1. Lineage (NCBI taxonomy): Bacteria > Pseudomonadati > Candidatus Zhuqueibacterota bacterium. The sequence goes on from JAPDQV010000011.1 coordinate 8,055, forward strand.
CGTCAGCTTTGACAAGCTGCCGAAGGCGGAGCAATTGATGGAACTGGTTCGTTTTGTCGGATTTACGAATGTGGTCGGCAGGGAAAGGCCGGATCTATACTGGGTAGAAGCGGAAAAGCCGATCCGGCGATCGTCCTGAGCAGCTGAGTAAGCTTTAGGCAATCGGCTCGTCCGTGTCCTCGCCGATGATGAGAGAGACGCGATCGATGCCGGGAATCTCGCTGAGTTCGTGGATAAAGCGCTGATGTTTGGCGTCGTCCTTAAATTTTACATTGAATGACAGCTCGAGCATCTGCCCCATACGCGCCGACCGCATATTGACCAATGTATGGTTTTTAAGATATCTTTCGAAAACTTGGAGATAGGGTGGTGTATCTTCAGTGCTCGGCATCATCCAAAAACGCAAAAGCAGCTCCTTACCGCGGGGAACACCATAATTAAGGAAAAAGAGAACCAGCACCACCAGGCTTACGGCCGCACAGCCGATCAGCGCGACCATATGATTGCCGGCGCCGGCGGCCAGTCCGGCGGCAAGCGCGAAAAAGAGAAAAGCGATGTCGCGCGTGTCCTTGACGGCGGTGCGGAAGCGAATAATCGACATGGCGCCGACGAGGCCGAAAGCGCGCGCCAAGTTATTGCCGATAACCATGATCACCATGGTCGTTACCATGGTAATCAGGATGAGCGTATTGACCAAAGATGCCGAATAAGCATATCCTTTGAAGGTGAGCCGATAGACCGTGGCGATGAGCATTCCCAGAACGAAGGCGATTACCAAATTAATGAGCACATCGAAAAACGAAAATGTCGGCGCGTTGAATAATAGAGCATCTAAAGCATCTAATCGGGCGGCAGAATTCATAGAGCTCTCTATTTTTTAAAAAATTCTTCGTAAATACCCATGCAATATTTGGAAATCGACTGCTGCTGTAGATTCAACTCCAACACCAGCCCGCGCATCCATTTCGGCATGTAATTGTTGTACTTTAATTCCAAAATGAGATAGTTGCCGGTGAGATAGGTAAAATTGTCCTCGGCGAACAACTCTTCGATCGATTCTGTCACTCGTGCGCGGACGTTGTAATCTATGGTCAAGCGAACGTTGTTTTCGTCGTCAAAACGGCCGACGTAAGCCTCGCGCTCGTAGGCAATCAGAATCGTCGGCTCGAGGTTCCAGCGGATCAAATTATCGAGCCACTTGCCCAGCACCAGCGAACCGTTCGTACTTTGCTCGTAGGTCAGCCAAATGTTTTCCGGCGAGGACATAATTTTGACGATTTCTTTATAATCATATTTGGCTCTTTCTTTAACGACCGCCGTACCGTAACGTCGCTTGATCTCTAGAAAGGCCGGCGAATTTTCGGTCAGCTGGTTGTAGCTGCGAATGCGCAGTTTACGGCGGATTTTCAGGCCGTCTATTTTTTCCCAGTAAAAGTCAAGGCGCGGCGAATCGTAGTATAGACTGCGCACCGTATAGCGTCTATCCGGCATACGTAAAGCATATTCGTCGTGTTCGATGTAGGGCCGACAATAGTCTAAAAGCGGAAAGACGGTTTCCGGTGCGATGTAATATTTCAGCTCGTTTCGGCCTTTTGGGACGGGTGTATTCATGACAAAATTCCGCGTCGTTATTTATTGAGGCGATAGCTTTTCCACGATCGACGGAGCAGATCCCAACCGCTGTACTTGTCGGTACGAACGGTATATTTCCCGCTCATGCCGGGAGCAATGTTATCGGAGTTCGAAATAACCGCCAAAGCAACATACATCGGCTGCAACTGAACAAGGCGGCTGTTCGGGCTGATGCTCAGCACACGGGCAGGCGTTGCAATTTTGCCTTTCCCGTATATAAACACGGATGCGCTTTGTCCTGCTTTGACGAGCGGGACGTCCTGCGGCTTGATGAGCATTTGTACAACCAACGAGTCGTTGCTGCAGAGATGAAAGAGCTCGCCGTTAAGCCTGTCCGGCAGCCCGACGATGCCGCTGATGGGCGTACGAATGGATTCCGCGGAGGCTTTTTTCTTCAAAAGTTCCATTTGCGTTGCTGCGGCACGAATTTGCGCCTCTATAACCGCCAGCATCTCGGCTTTTTCCCCGGTCTTGGCGGTGCGCAGCCGCGCTTCCTTCAGCGCCACATCGATGCGATAGAGTTCATATTGCGCCTTGACGCTGTCGAACTGTTGTCTGCTGATCAAACTTTTTTCAAAAAGCTCCTGATACCGATGCAGAATCGGCTCATAGGCGGCCAGTTGAACCTTGGCATACTGCAGCTCCTGATTTGCCTCTTCCTGCAGGGTCGGTTTGAGGCCGGTTTTTAACGCCTGGAGTTGGGCATTTGCCTGTTCCAACAACCCGAGCGTCTCCGACAAACGAATCTGATCCTCCAACGACGTCAACTGAGCCGCGACCTCACTTGCTTCGAGGCGCTTGCCCTGCTCCAGATCGGGACGAATCTGCAGAGAAACATAGTCCGGTCGGCTGATGTGAAACAGTTCGATCGTCGTTACGCATCCTCTGTCGTTTTGGATGAGGCGGGTCAGCAGTTTGTCCTGCTCGCTCTGCACGATCGTCCATTCCGCTTTCGGGACGAGCAGCGCCGGGCCTTTCACTCTATAATCAAATCGTACGAAAAATAAAGCCGCCAATAGGATGAGGAGCGCTGCTCCGCTCGCACGCAGTAAAAGTTGTTTGTGGCGTTTGTGCATCGGTTCAGATGGCCGTTGTGGTCGTTGCAGATAAAAATTGCTTCAATTTCTTATTTACAAAAATTATCCCAATTTTCCAAGAATTATGTAAAGCAAATATTAAGACGAATCGAAAAATTAACACTATATTACCTCCGGACCAGCAGGCAATACATATTGCTTCTTAACCATTTGATTACTATCTTGAATGACGAACGATTCGTCTGGAACCCTTTGGATTGTGCGCCATTAAAGGTTTGCGATGTCGGACGTTTTTGAGATTCCTAAAGAACTGCTTCGCGTATTTAGTAAAGTCGAGCGTGTGGCTGTTCTAACCGGCGCCGGTATCTCTGCCGAAAGCGGCGTGCCCACTTTTCGCGGCGCCGACGGATTGTGGTCCAAGCTCAATCCGCGGGAACTTGCTTCAATGGATGCCTTTCTTCAGAACCCGCAGCGGGTTTGGGAATGGTATCAGCAGCGGAAAAAAATTATGCGGGATGTGCAGCCCAATGCGGCTCATTTGGCCTTAGTCGACTTGGAAAGGATGTTTTCGCACTTTTCGATCGCGACGCAAAACATCGACGGTCTGCACACTCGCGCCGGAAGTCGGACTGTTTACGAGCTGCACGGCAACATCGAGCGTAACCGGTGCGCCTCCTGCGGCGCCTTGCACAAGCTGGAGAGTGAAGCGATTGTTCCGCCGCGCTGTCATTGCGGCGGTCTCATTCGGCCGGATGTTGTTTGGTTCGGCGAAATGCTGCCGGAAGAGGCATGGCAGAAAGCTCTCGATGCGGCGCGCAGCGCGCAGCTCTATATTTCGATCGGAACCTCCGCGCAAGTTTATCCGGCAGCCGGCCTGCCTTTCGAAGCTTTAAGTCACAACGCTTTTGTCGTGGAAATTAATCTCGAACCGACCGAACTGACGCCTTACGCGCACCTTAGTTTACACAGAAAAGCCGGCGAGATTTTGCCGAAACTGGTCGAAGCCGTTAAAAAGGAACGGTCTTTTTGCTGAAACGCGTTCTAAAAATTCATCGAATCCTGCCGATAACCCTCCTGCTGCTGTTCAGCGGCTGCGCTTATTACAACACTTTTTACAATGCGCAAAAATTTTACAAGGAAGCCGAGAAAGAGCGGAAAAAGCGCGAAAGGACGCAAGTTGTCGAGCTTTCGGCCGAGGAAGAGGCGCAGCTTAAGAAAAGCGGGCTTTCTGCACAGGATCAAGTAAACCGCGCCGGCCAGCAGGAGATGCAGAATTATCAACAGGCGATCGAACGGGCGTCGCGAGTCTTGGAATATTTCCCGAACAGTAAATGGGTGGATGATGCGCTGATGCTGCTGGGCCGCTGTTTTTATTATCGTCGCGATTTCAAAAAGGCCGACCGAAAATTCGATGAGCTCTTACAGCTCTATCCGAACTCCAAGTGGGTGCCGGAAGCCATGCTGCTAAAAGCCAAGACGGCAATCGGTATGGAAGAGTATGAGCAAGCCGAAAAGCTGCTGCAAAGCATCATCGACGACGCCAAAATGCCGAGGAAAATCCGCGAACAGGCCAAATACGAATTGGGCGGCCTTTATTATGAGCGCGGAAATTATGAGCTGGCCTTGGAAAACTATCGCAGTTCTTCGCGTTCGGCGGAAGACAAGCTGATGCAGGCCATGTCGCTTTATCGCCTGGGGGAAAGCCTGCTGCGATTGAAACGTTACAAAGAGGCGCCCGATGTCTTTCGCCGAGCAATAAAAGCGGCGCCGAACGAAGATTTTCGTTCTCAGGCGATGTTCAAGTTGGGGCAGGCGCAAAGCCTCAACGGCGATTATGACCATGCCGTACGCACCTTTCGCACGCAACTGGCAAAAGAGTTCGACGAAAAGCGTATTCCCCGTTTAAAGCTCGAATTGGCGGAGAACCTGCGTCGTCAGGGCAATCTAAGCGAAGCGATCAAATGGTATAAAGAAATCATCGAACTGCACAAACGGACGGACGCTTCGGCGCGCGCCTATTTTGCACTGGGTGAGATCAGTGAATTTATTGCCGGCGATTACGCCAAGGCGAAAGAAAATTATGATATGGTGCGCAGCGAGTTTTCCAATTCGATTGTTGCCGAAACGGCGCAGCAGCGTTCGAATAATATTCGCGCGCTCTTGGATCTGCGCAGCGAGATTGCCCGTTTGGAAGGCAAGGGTGAAGCGGCCGATTCCCCCGGTGCCGGCGAGACAAAGGAAGAGACACACGTCCGCGACGATGGGCCGATCGACTTGAGTCCCGACGGAATGTGGGCTAATTATGCCGGACGCGATCGGCCGCCGCCGATCACTCTGCGCGATCTGACGGATGTCGACCGTCAGCGTCAGGCGGCGGCTCTGCAGAGGGCGCCTGCAGACACTACAACCGCTGCAGCAAAACCGGCGGCGCTCGATAGTACGGCTCTGGCAAAGAAAAAGCAGGAAGATGAAGCCGCCAAGCAGCTCGAACTGACCGAAAAGTATCTGGCATTGGGCGAGCTGCTTATGTTCAGTTTCAATAAACCGGACTCGGCGATCAAGTATTATCAGCGGGTCATTGAGCGGCATTCGGACAGCACGAAAACAGCCAGGGCGCTTTATTCGTTGGCCTACATTTATCAGGACGCTCTCCGTGATACTGTTCTGGCCAGGCGAATTTTTGAAGAAATTGTCGAACTTTTTCCCTCTACTGCGCATGCCGAGGGAGCACGGCGGCAACTGGGGCTGCCGTTGGTTTCCGAAAGGGTTGATTCGGCCTTTGTTCTTTTCCAGGCGGCGGAGCATGCGGCGGTTGAGGATAATGATTTTGCCACTGCGCTGGCGCTTTACGACAGCATACAAAGCCGTTATCCCCGTTCACCTTTTGCCGCGAAAGCAGCTTTTGCAAAAGCCTGGCATTTGGAAAAATCCCTGCTTCGCCTGGAGGAAGCCGTTGCCGCATATGAGCGGATTCTGAAGGAATATCCCGACTCTCCCTATGCAGCGGCCGTCAAACCCAAAATGGCGGCGGTTGAAAAGGAAAGGAAGGAAAAGGAAGCAAAGGAAAAGGCGCGGGCGGATTCGATCGCGCAGGCACAAACGACGCGGGCGCCAAGCGAAGAAAAAGGAACCAAGGCTGAATCTCAACTGACGGCCGTTTCGGAAGGTAAGGCCGACTCTGCCTCAATGATACACCAAAAAGCTGCTCTTTCGAACGCTGTCGGCGACTCGAGTGAGACTCCGGTTGACGATGAGGAACCGCCGCCGAGCGAAACTTTGCCTGATTCCAGTCGCCGCCGCCCGCCGGCTGTTGTTTCACCGCCGCGAAGAATTGACGAATAACTTTCACAATCAGGTCTAAATAGTGGCTGAAAAATTTATTGAAAACACGCGCGTCGTCGATTTGCAGCCCCTTGGCGCCGCCAATTTTTTGCTGACCCTCGAAGCGCCGTTGATCAGCCGAGCTGCAACTGCCGGGCAATTCATTCAAGTTGCCGTGCCGCGCTGCTCCGTCCTTTGGCGACGGCCGTTCAGCATCAACGACGTATCGACTGAAAACGGGCTGGTCGAAATTCTTTTTCAGATTTTGGGCAGAGGAACACGGGCGCTGGCAGAGGTGAAACGGGGAGATACCCTCAACGTCATCGGCCCCCTTGGCAACGGCTTTCGGGTTGAGTCGACCGTTCGCCGCGCTTTGATTGTTGCCGGCGGTTTGGGGATCGCGCCTTTTCCTTTTCTTCTAAAAAGGTTGGGGGAGGCTTCCATCCCTTCCGTGGTGCTGTATGGTGTCGGCCGACGCGAACAACTCTGCTGCGTCGACCGCCTACGGGAGCGAGCCGAGGTTTATCTCTGTACATTGGACGGATCAGCGGGTGAGCAAGGAACAGTCGTTGATCTTTTGGAAAAGCATCTCCGGGAGAATCCGCCTATACCCGATCTGCACCTTTTCACTTGCGGTCCTACGCCCATGATGCGGAAAGTGCAGACCATTGCCGAAAAACACCAACTTTCCGGCCAAGCTTCGTTGGAAACAGTTATGGCTTGCGGCTTCGGAGCCTGCGTCGGATGTGCGGTACCCATGCGACATCCGCAGCCGGGGGTACAGGAGTACTATTTAGCCTGTAAGGATGGCCCTGTCTTTAATTTGGAAGAGATCATCATTCATGATTGACCTGTCGGTTTCCATTGGAGCTTTGAAGCTCCAAAATCCCGTACTGACGGCCAGCGGCACGTTCGGTTATGCGGAGGAATTTGAAGGCCTGATCGATTTCCGACTGCTCGGCGGTATAGTGACCAAGACTGTTACTTTGGACCCGCGACCGGGCAATTCCCCCCCGCGGATCGTCGAATTGCCGAACGGCATGCTCAATTCCATCGGCTTGCCGAATTTGGGTGTGGAACGGTTCATTACTGAAAAAATGCCTTACCTGCGGCGCTTGGGAACCCGTATCATCGTCAACGTGGCCGGTCGAACCGGCGAAGAATTTGTCGAGTGTGTTCGGCGGCTTGAAACGGCAGACGGAATCGATGCCTATGAACTCAATTATTCCTGTCCGAACGTCAAGGAGGGCGGGCTGAGCTTCAGCAGCGATGCGCATGTTGCCGGCCGCGTCACTGCTGCGGTACGGGCGGTAACCAAACGGCCCCTGATTACCAAGCTGACGCCGAATGTTACTTCGATCAGCGACATTGGTTTGGCCTGCCAGGACGCGGGCGCCGATGCGGTTTCGGCCGTCAATACGCTGGTCGGCATGGCCGTGGATATCCGTACCCGACGCGCCAAACTGGCGACCGTAACCGGGGGCTACTCCGGACCGGCAATCAAGCCGATCGCTTTGGCCAAGGTCTATGAGCTCGCACGTCGTCTGAGCATACCGGTTATCGGTATCGGCGGCATTTGTTCAGCCGAGGACATTGTCGAATTCCTGCTTGCCGGCGCGACGGCCGTCCAAATGGGGACAGTCAACTTTTACGAGCCGACGGCGACCGTACGAGCTGTAGAGGATCTGGAAAAGTTTTGCCGAGCGCAAAATATTTTCGCGGTGCGCACTCTTATCGGCGCCATGGAGCTTTGAAATCACGTCGCCGCGGTATTATTGAAAAAACTGAGAGGGAAGGAAATGATCCGTTATTTGACGCTGCCGCTTTTTGCTGCGCTGGTCATGGCCGCGGCATGCGTGCCTTACTATCAGCAAGGGCAGGGTATTCCTGGGGATGAAAATGCGCCTCCCGATTTCATTGCGGAGGGCCGGGCCTCTTTTATGGCCGATGAGATGCAGGGAATGCGCACGGCTTCGGGACGAATTTTCAATCTGCGCGAGCGGGTTGCCGCCCATCCGACGCTTCCTTTCGGGACCATCGTCGAGGTTACGAACCTGCGAAATAATAAAAAGGTCGAAGTGGAAGTCATCGATCGCGGACCCTTTGTGCGCGGCCGCATTATCGATGTTTCTTTTCAAGCGGCGAAAGAGCTTGGGTTCGTCGAATCCGGGACAACCGAAGTGCGTCTGCGTATAGTGCGGATGGGAACAGGCAAGAGCAATTAGGAGGGACTCGGTTTGAATTGGAAATCTTTTGGTGTTCGCACGGCGGTCGCCGTCGTTTATGGACCGCTCATGTTGGCAAGCGTTTGGTTCGGCGGCCTCCTGCTGTTTACGCTGATTGGAATTGTTGCTCTTTTGTGTTACTGGGAATATGTCAAACTAGTCGAGCGCAAGCAGGCTTTTGCGCAACTCTTGCCGGGATTATCGGCCTCGGCAATTGCCGTTTCCCTTATTTATTTCCGGCCCGACCTTCTGCCGATTTATCTTGTTCTGGCGCCGACGATTTTTTTCTTTGTCGAGATTTATCGCCGCCGCGGGTCGCCTTTGGTGAATTTGGCGACAACACTTTTCGGCTCCTTCTATTATCCCTTGTTTTTGGGAAGCTTTTTAGCAGTACGGCGGCTTGGAAGCGATTTCAATTTCGATCCCTATGCGCCGGCGACCTGGCTGATACTTGTGTTGGTCGTGACCTGGGTGTGTGACACGGCGGCATACATGGTGGGGGCTAATTGGGGCAAGCACAAGCTGATCGAACGGGTAAGCCCGAACAAAACGATCGAAGGGGCAATCGCCGGCTTTCTGCTCGGTATCCTAACCGCTTATATTTGTCACATCACCTTTGTCCGTTTGATAACGCTGAGCGACTCTTTGGTAATCGGAGCCGTCGTCTCCGGTGTCGGTCAATACGGCGATCTCTTTGAGTCGCTGCTCAAAAGAGACGCAGGGGTCAAGGACAGCAGCAACCTCATTCCCGGCCACGGCGGGTTTCTCGACCGTTTCGACAGCCTGACGACCGTTACTCCCTTGGTCTATCTCTATCTTCGTTACTTTGCGCTGTGAGAGCCAAAGTTTGCGGAGAAAAATCTAACGAAAGCTGTTTTTCTGAATGAATGACTCCGTCGAATGCCGCTGCAGCTGTAAAGCCGCAGCGGCAGTTTATGACGGAGCGGAGCGTTCGGATTGGCGTTCCCCCTACCGTTCCTTATTCATTAACCTCTGCCGTAATACGGCGCTCCTTTCTTTTTCAAACGAATGCGGAAAATTCTTCCTGCTTCGAATTGACCGCCTTCATTCCCACGCATCATGTACAGATAGTTCGAGTTGCCCCAAGCCAGTCCCGCAGCGGAGGGCGTCAGTAGGGTCGGATAGAGTGGCTCGATGGAGCCGTTCGGATGCAAAATGAGGATCGGATTCGACCCTGAGGTACCGAGTAAAATGTCGCCGTCATCTGCCAAGGCAAAACTGAGCAGCTGGGAGTCGGAATACTCGGTTTTACTCCAATCGAGCAGAACGGTCTCTTCGCTGACGCCGCCCTCGGCCGTCAATCGGCTGCTAAAAAGGCCGATTTCAGGGAAGTCTTTGCGATCCCCGTAATAGATGCCCAAAACATAAAGACGATCGTCGACGATGCGCATTTCAAGGACGTTAAACCGATCGTACCTGCCGGTGTTGACGACGTTACCGCTCTGATCGATGATGATCAGCGGGGAGGACTTGCCGCAGACGAAAAGCCTGCCGTTCTTGTCGAACTCGACGACGTTATAGTTCAGCTTTGAAGTATAGATCTGCTCCATTTCGTTGCCGCCTGTGGGAGGCAGACGAAAAACGCCCTTGGTTTTGCCCACCGCCCCGGCAACATAAAGATACCCGCCGGGTCCTATGCGCATCTGAATCGCCCGCGTCATCGGCGGCAAAGAAAACTCGGTTTTGACATTGTCCGGCGAAATTTTGTAAATGATCGGTCCTTGGGCATAAGCATAAATGTTTTCCTGATTGTCGATGGTGATCGTATAGAGCAGATTGCTGCTGGTAAATTTGCCCATCTCGTCATAAAGCTTTTCGATGCGGTAAGGCCGGAACTGTGCGATCTTCACCTGCTTGCCGACGACTACTTTGACGGTAATTGAATCGCCGGTGACGCGCGGCCTGCGAACCTTCAGCTCGGTAGGAGAGGCGCTCAAGAGCACCGCCCTTTCGTTGTTGAAATAGACTTTGTTTTCTTCCAGCGACGGGCTGAAATTTTCGCCGATGATTCTGATTTCCATGTCATCAAAAAATTCTTTTCCGTCAGGGATGATTTGATGGATGACGGGGCTGCCTTCCAAATTAAGCTCAGGATTCCAGATCGCGGGCGGATTTTCATACGAACAGCCGCCGAGCAGCAGCAGGACGCACGGCAGGCCGATGAGAATGAACTGTTTCATGACTCATAACCTCCTGTTATAGAGAAAACCGCGCGGAAATCCGCTGCACGTTGTCAAAAACGCCGAACGGTGTATAGGCGTAATCGAATACAACACCGAAATAGGAAATACCGACTCCGTAGGTGATGTCGTTCTCGTCATTGCCGGCTACATAGCCGATGCGAAGCGACAGAATGTCCATCAGCGTGTAATCGAGACCGACAAGAAGCTGTTCGCGATGGGAGCGATCGTGCGCCGCGTCAATGCTCAGCACTGCAGATTGCTTGACGCCCCGCCAATCGACCAAATCGAGCAGGTTCATCGAGATGCCGAGCGTAAAGACCAGCGGAAGTTGAAAGCCTTCCTGGGCATAGCGAACCTCTTTGGAAAAGTTGCGGACCGACATGCCGAACTGCAGACTCTTAAAGCCGGTCTTGTACAAAGTGCCGAAATCGAAAGCGAGAGGTGAAAGCTCGTTCTTGACCAGCTTGGTGCTGTCGGCGGTCGGGATGATGTTGGCGCCCAGCTGCTGGTGCACCCATTTGACCTGTCCGCCCACGGAAAAGCGGTCGCTGAGCGCACGGGCATACCCGAACCCGACGGCTGAGGCTCCCAGATCACCGATGCCCCCTGCAAACGTCGGGTCGGTCGAATCGATAAAGCCTTTTTCGTTATTGGCGACGGTCGTCCAAATAATGTCGCCGTAATCGACCGATTGGACCGTGACGCCAAAGACGCCGTAGCGGCCGCGCGCCGGACTGAAAGCTGCGCAGAGCGTGTTGTGCCGAATGTCGGCAATCCAGCGGTTCATGGAAAGGGTGATGTCGAAATGCCTGTTCAGCGTTGCCATACCGGCCGGGTTGAAAAAGAGCGAAGCGGAGCCCATTTCGAGGCTGGTCGCCGCTTCCGCCAAAGCAGAAGCCTTGGCGTCCGATGAAACCGAAAGAAACTGACAACCGGTCTGGGCGATTTTTTCAAAGCTCTGCGGCCGGCCGAGCGAGACCGTCACCAACAGCACCAGGATAGTTCGCACAATAATGTTTTTCATGCTAATCTTCCTCATGGTTCACCCCCGTGTTCAGCGAATGATGACGAATTTGCGGTACGTCGAACGGCCGTCGGGAGTTTGGAAGTGGGCGATATAAAGGCCGCTGACCACAATCTGGCGCGACGAAGTAAGGGAATGCCACAGCTCGTCGCCGCTGCCGTCGTTGTGTTCGATGGTATCGACCAGGTCGCCGCGCTCAGTGTAAATGCGGATGGTGCACTCGGGCGGTAGGCCGTAGAACGCCAGCCGGTCGGCGCCGTCGTCGCGACCGAACTGGATGTCCCGCGCTTCGATATGATAGGGGTTGGGGACGACGCGAATTTCAGCCAGGTCGTCTTTGGCCGGTCGTCTGAGATAGGCCGGTTTGTTGGTCATGGTGAAAAACCGGCTGCTGCGCAGCGGGACACCGGGCTTGATGTCGTTGGTCGAGCCGTTGTCCTTGGTTTGAATGTAATAGTAGTAATCAAAGCCGCGAACCGCCGTCTCGTCGTTGAAGGTGTTGACGACGTTGGCGGCCGAGCATTCGAAAATCTTTTGATAGAACGTATCCGGACGAGCGATGGCGCGGTAGATTTCATAGCCGTCGAAGGTCGGCCAGGATTCGGCACTATTATCCCAAGTCAACGTGATGCGGTTGCCGCCGGACTTGATCTGAAAGAGTTTCGGCGGCGGCGGCGCCTGGGGGATCTTGTATCCGCTCTTGAAATTGGCCATGGCGCGGCGAAACGTCTGGAACAGCGAATCCTTCCCGGTAATGACCCATGCCTTTTTGTATTCATTGCGGTCGTTGGTGACGGCGCCGTTCGGCAGCACGAACGGCTTGGCGTCGTTGAACCAGTTGGTTCCCACCTCCAGGCTTTTCTGCCGGCTGATGCCCGCCACGCACTCGGCGATGACGATGCGGATGCTGTCGCCCGGCGCCAGCGTGTAGGGTCCGTATCCTGCAGCGGAAGCGTAGCCGCCCGCATCGGTGCCCCACTGATCGGCGTTGCCGTCGCCCACCTCCTGGGCGTGCGTTTTCGGCGGATGACCGGCGCTCATCATGGCGTATTTGTTCGCCATAAGCACGGCATCATACTGATTGTTGGCTTGATAGCTGGCGTCCGAAGCAAGATATTGTGTGGTTCGCGGCTGATAGGGATCGTGCGATTTGTCGGTTGCCGATTTGTCCGCATGCAGCGTAACCATGCCGATATACTGCGGCGCACCGAGGGGGCTCGGTTTGAGCGGGTGCGGAGCTCCCCAATCGTCCACCACGCTTTGCGAGTGGTGCCCGTACCAGGAAAAGAGCGCCGCAAACTCGAATCCCGCCGCGGTCGGATCCATCCCTACCGCGTCGTTCATGGCGTTGCGGCCCCAGCTGATGTTTCCGGCAGGAATCCAGCCGCCGCCGCGCATGAACGGCTCATTGGCAAAGGCCCAACGGAACTGGAGATGGAAGATGACGCCGGTCAATGTTTGTTCGATGCGCGTTCCTTTGGTGTCGATGATGCCGGTGTTTTTGAACACATACTCGTAGATAAAATAGTTGTCATGATATTCTTGGGCGAAAGCCATCATGCGGCGATGCACCGTAATGCCGATGGAAGTGTGGAGGATGTGATCAACGACGCGGTCGGCTTCCAGGTCGGGCTGTTCATCATCCAACACATCCAGCAGCATGTTTTCCGAAGCCGATTCGCCGTCGACGATGACGGTGGGCGACGGAAAACGGCCGACAAGCTTGAACTGCACGGGCATCATCTCATTAAGGATATTGGTGGTGCGCGGACCGGCGGCGACGACTTTGTAAGGATAAGTATCGCCGGTCACCGGATCTTTGAAATTGGTACATCCGATCCACAGGGACTTGGCGGCGCAGTTGTCCTGATAGCGGAAATCGGCCGGCCAGCGCATGCCGTCGTTCTGTTGCGCCAGGGCGCCGGTACGGTGCATTTCGAATTCGGCTCCCTCGATGGCAAATGTGCTGTGCAGCGCGCCGACGCGCAGCCAGCGCACTTCGCGGCTCACCGGCCGCTGCGCCCAAGCCTGCACCTGCGCCAAAAACAGAATGAGAGCGAGGATACTCTGTTTACGCATAGCTTACCTCGAAAGTTAATCAGTCCAAATTGAACGACGTGCGTATGCCGAAAAAGAAGCGGCGCGGATTCAGGAAATTGAACGACGTCTGGTTGGGCATGTCGATGTAGGCTTTGTCGTCCAGTATTTTTTTCATGCGCTTCGAATCGACTTCCCGCCAATTATTATCGGCATACTCCATATATCGGCCGGTCGGTGAATGATAATAAATCACCTTCGGATCGGGATTGCTGATGGTTTCCAATTGACCGACCTGTTCGATCGGCTGAAACTCTGCACCGTGCCGGCGATAGTCGCCGACCCGATCATTGCCGGGGATGTTGTTGTAGGCTTCGCTTTTCGGCAGGTGCAGAGACTCAAAGTAGGCAATCTGGTCATTGACGTCGTAAAAGCTCGCGCCGGAGAGGAATTTGTTGTTGAACAAATTATCGATTTCGCAAAAGAGAGAGAGCTCCATTTTGGAGATGTGGAACGTCTTGCTCAAGCGCAGCATAAAGTTGTACTCGTCGCGTACCTGCACGTTTTGCGAAATGTGCTGCAGGCCGTTGGGATTCCAGGTGACCCAATCGCCGGCCCGCCAATTCGCCAATAGATTGATCAGCCAGTCGCCCGCCGGTGCCAGACCGCCGACGCGCGGCCCGAAATCTTTGGGCGTGAAAAAGGTCAGCCCGGCGCGCGCGTACGGCCGCGGGATCGGACGTTCCTGATACAAGTTCTGAGTGCGGCGGTCATAATCCTTTTGCTGCGACGGCGAGGCGTAGACGCGGTCGGTGCCGAAATGGCCTCGCGTGCTCACCTGATAGGTATAGTTCGCAAACCCGCTCCACCAGCGTCCGCCGGATTTGCGCAGCGTCACCTCAAAGCCGCGAATGTCTTCGTAGCTGTTGTTGTTGGCCATGTTGTAGTTGATGCCGGCCACTTCGTCGATATAAGTGGTAAAAGCCTGCTGATCGCTGATGTCATGATAAAACGCCGCAAGCTGGAGTAAAAGAGTGTTCATCAAAACGTGATCGTAGCCGAGTTCGTAAGAGATGGTTTTGGCCATGCGGAGTTCGGGATTGCCGATGTTGGTCACCTGGCCCGACCCAGCGCGCGACAGACGAAAGATCTGCTCATAGGTCGGCAGCTGCTTAAAGTGACCGTAATTGAAGAACAATTTGCTGTTGGCGGTAATGGGATGCGAAATGCCCAAACGCGGGCTGAAAGAGATCTCAGGCTCGGCTTTCTTTTTCGGAAATTCTGCGTTCGGATTATACTTGGCGGAATAGAACTGCTTTGTGAATGGGCCGATGTCCCACCATTCGCAGTTAGAGTTGAGATAATCCATCCGCAGACCTGCGTTGAGAATAAACCCTTTGGTTTCATACTTGTCCTGAATGTAAGCCGAGGCGCTGATGGGGAAATTCCGGCGCTGCACCATATTGAAGGTGCTGGTAAAGTAGTTGACTTCTCCATAATGCAGGTCGAGATCGGAGTAAAAGAATTCAGCGCCGGTCTTGATTTGATTGCTGAAGCTGACTTGGGACGTCAGATCGCCCTTGAGCCGCAGAGAGGTGCTCTTGCTGTAATCGCGCGCTGTGCCGGTATGGCCGCCGAAGAACATACCGTCGAGTCCGGTTTGCGGCAGAGGACTCCATCCCATCGGCGCCTCGTCGACAAAATAGCCGGGGATGATCTCGTATTTGCGCGTATAGTCCCGCTCCCGAATCGGCTCCGTATGATAGCCCTGATGCACGGTCTCGAGACTCACCTCATAAAAAGTTTTGGGTGACAAAACATGCGAGAGCTTGATGTTGTAGGCGTAATTGGAGACATCTGCGGGACAATACCAGGAATCGGAAAAGATGCGGCCCGAACGCTGTTCCGCCGTCAAACGTGCAATTTGGAGCGGCGTACGCATGAAATCGGTCGGATTCCAATAAGGCTGTCCGCTGATGCCGAAGGTTGTGCCGTAGTAATTATTGTCGGTCGCATTGATGGCGACGTTATAGCTTTTGCCCCAAAGGCCGCCGATGCGCAGCTTCATGGCAGACGAAAGGTCGGACGTCAGCTGTAGAGAAAAATTGTCTTCCAGATAGTCGTCGCGGCTGAGAGGGTAGAGGAGCATTTCGCGTTCACGGCGCCAGGCGGCAAAAAAGCGCAGATTGCCCAACGGTCTGCTGATGAACGGCACTGGTCCGCCGAATCCTATGTCGACGTTGTAATCCGGTTGATCCGTGACCGGCCGCCTGCGATGCCGCCACATCCAGTCGCGCTGGGCTCCTGCCGGAGAGAGGTCGTTGGTCGGATCGTCGTCGGTCATCAGCTGCTCGGAAATTTTATTCCATCCCTCGAATTTTGGATATTGACGCTGCGTGTACTTGTCCCAGGCGCCGCTTTCTGTGCCGGTCCAGCAGACCGCGTCGTCGAGATAGGGCCGGTTCCACATGGACATCGGATCAAAAGGCGAAATGCCGAAATGCTTCGGCGCCGGCGGGGCGTAGCGCACGGTAAACGAGCCGCTGTAGGCGTCGCGGCGACCTTCCTGGGTGACGATGTTGATGATGCCGGAGCGAACCTGCCCGTACTCGGCGTTAAAACCGCCGCGTTCAACGGATACCTCCCGTACAGCCGAAAGAGCGATGCCGGTAATCGGCTTGTTGTTGCGGGGATCGCGAAGCGTCACGCCGTCCACCTGAAAAAGCGCCTGGCGCGCATCGCCGCCGCGGATAACCAGTCCTTCTTCTATGCCGGCGTTCAACTCCACAACCTGTTTGACCGAAACAACCGGCAGCTGCTGCACCTCCTGACGCGATATGGACGCAACGCTTGTGGCGACGTCTTCGCGCATAATGTCGCGCTCCGCCGTGATGGTGATCTCCTCGCCGGCCAAGACCTCCATGCTCAGGGCGAAATCAATGCGGGTCGTCTGATCGATCAGCACCCTGACGTCCTGCACGGCCATTCTGCCGTAGCCGATGGCCGAGGCGTGCAGCGTATAGAGGCCCGGCGGCACCTGCAGGATCGTGTAATAGCCGTTGAGATCCGTGGCGGCGCCCAAGGTCGTGCCGCTGACGGTCACATTGACCCCCGGCAGCGGTTCGGCGGTCGTTTTGTCGACGACTCGTCCGGCAATTTTACCGGTCGTGCCCGCAAAAAGCAGCGTCCCGCTCAACAATACGACTGCCAAAACAACCCTGATGAAAGAACGGTGGGGCATAAGCACCTCCTTAAGGATAAAGCGATCGTCCGCCGCTTCCCTGACGAAACGGATCAGCTGGATTGGCGGACGATCAGAGTCGTTTTGAGAATGATGGTTTGATTCTTTTCAATCGATTCCGGATGTTCAATCAAATCGAGCAGCGTTTTAGCGGCAGTTTCGCCGATTTCGTACGCAGGCTGGCGAACCGTCGTCAGCGGCGGATCGATGAGGGCGCCGATCGGGTTGTCGCTGAATCCCACCAAAGCAATGTCCTTCGGAATATGCAGCCCCATCTGCTTGATGTTTTGAAATGCTCCCAGCGCAACGGGATCTGTTACGCAAAAGATCGCATCCGGAAACTGCGGAGACTGTTTCAGCAACTGCTTAAAGCCGGTGTCTCCATCTTCTTCATTCAAGCCGCCAAAGACAACCAGAGAGGGATCGTACGGTCGGCCGCTTTTCGCAAGAGCGTCCCGGTAGCCGGCGAGACGCTGGTGTCCGATGGAAAGGTTCTGCGGACCGGCCAAATGGGCGATTCTCCGATAGCCGCGGCTGATCAAATGTTGCGTGGCCTGAAACGCTCCGTCGTAATCATCGACGATGACGCTGACGCCTTTAAAACCTTCACAGACGCGGTCAAAACAGACCAGCGGCACACCCCTTTGCACGAGAGCTTCGAGGTGGCTGCACGTGGTGGTGCTGATCGACAGCGAGGTCAACAAACCGGCAACCCGCTGCGCAACCATGGCCTGTAGGTTGATGACTTCGCGCTGGTAATCCTCATTCGATTGACTGATAAATACGTTGTATCCGGCACGGTAAGCCACATCGGTAATGCCGGCCATGATTTCTGCGAAAAAGAAATGTTTGACCTGGGGAACGATGACGCCGATGGTATTGGAACGTTTTTTCTTGAGATTTTGGGCAAAGGCATTGGGCTGATAGTTCATCTCCCGCGCAGTTTTGAGAACAAGTTCCCGCGTTTCCGGATGAATGTCGGAATGTCCCTGGAGAGCGCGCGAAACAGTGGACGTGGATACCCCGAGCTTTGCGGCAATGTCTTTGAGTGTGGTGTGGTGCACGAATTACCTCTGGAGTTTAAAACGTTCCCGCAAACGTTCCCAGGAACAGTTTAGCAAAAAATTGTCTTGTTGTCAAGTAAAAAGTGTGACAATGACAATTGAAAATTCCATAAAGAATGAAAGAGGTTTGCAGATTTTTAGGACTGGAAAAGGAGAGAAAGCATGGAAAATCGCTTTAGGAGGCAACGAACAGGGAAAGATGTCGATTATATCTTTACACGCCGGATATTTAGAAACAGGGGGCTTTTTTTAGGATCAAGGCTGTTCGCAGTAAAACAACGATAGGATGCATGGCCGCTGCGGAAGAATTGAAAAACAAAAAAGGCTGCCGCCGGCAGCCTTTTCTTTCAAATGACGCCCAGTTGTTTGCCCACTTTGGCGAATATTTCAATGACCTGATCCAGCTCTTCGTCCTTGTGGGTAGCCATATAGCTGGTGCGCAGCAGCGCCATACCCGGCGGAACGGCAGGGCTGATGACCGGATTGCAGAGCACGCCGTTCTCGTAAAGCGTCCGCCAAAAGAGGAAGGTTTTTTCGTCGTCTCCGATGATAATGGGAATGATCGGCGTTTCGCTGTTGCCGGTATTGAAACCCAACTCCTTATAAGCTTTCAGCATCTTTTTCGTGATCTGATGCAGCCGTTCGATGCGTTCCGGTTCTTCCTGCAGAATCTTTAAGCAGGCGATGACGGTAGCGACGGCGGAAGGCGGCGGGCTGGCGGAAAAGATCAGCGCCCGAGCGTTGTGCTTGATGTGGTGAATGACATCTTTATCGCCCGCAATAAATCCTCCGAGCGAGGCAAACGATTTGCTGAAAGTACCCATGGTAAGGTCGACCTCATCGATCAGGTCAAAATGCTCGGCGGTTCCGGCGCCGGTTTTGCCCAACACGCCGATCGAGTGAGCATCGTCCACCATAATGCGGGCGCCGTATTTTTTGGCGATGCGCACCAATTCCGGCAGCTTGACGATGTCGCCGCCCATGCTGAAAACGCCGTCGGTGATGATCAGCACTCCGCCGTCGTTCGGCAGGTTGCGGGACAGCATGCGCTCGAGGTCTTCCATGTCGTTATGACGGTATTTCAGCGACTTGCCGAACGCCAGGCGAGTGCCTTCGACAATGCTGGCATGGTTTTCGGCGTCGCCCAGGGCCAAATCCTTTCGCCCTACAAGTGTACTGATCACACCCTGGTTGGTTTGAAAGCCGGTCGAAAAAACCAAGGCGGCTTCTTTGTGCATAAAAGCGGCAAGCATCTCCTCGAGCTCTTCGTGCAGAGTGAGTGTGCCGTTGAGAAAACGCGATCCGGTGCAGCCGGAGCCGAACCGATCGATCGCATCCTTGGCCGCCTGCAGTACCCGTTTATCTTGGGTCAGCCCCAGATAGTTGTTAGAGCCGATCATGATCTTTTTCTCGCCGTCGATCACGACGGTGGTGTCGGCGCCGGATTGAATGGCTTTGAAATAGGGATACCAACCTTCCTCAATTGCCTGTTTGGCTCTTGCACTTGTGCCTTTGGTGCATTTTTCAAAAATGTCTTTCACTCTCTGTTCTCCTTATCAAGTCGACAGCCTCTTTATTGGAAGGGCAAGGAAGTTCAGGTGCGGATTATTTAAATGAAATATACTCATTCGTCATGCGAGAGTCAATATTTATATCGATTTGGACGACTGATGAAGGATGGCAATTCTATCCTGTTGCTGGAAATTATGGGAAAATTTCCGCAAAAAGCGTACATTCCGGCCAAGGAACAGGAGATTTTGCATGCGCGTAGTGATTACCGGCAGCAACGGATTCATCGGTTCGGCTCTGGCGGCCGATTGTCTGCAACGCGGCTTTCAAGTCAAATGTCTCGTTCGCCGTACCAGCGACTTGTCACGGCTGCAGGGTCTGAATGTCGAATTGTGTTACGGCGAGCTGCGTCGGCCCGACTCATTGCAGGGCCTCTTTAAAGATGTCGATATCGTTTTTCATCTGGCCGGGGTAACGCGCGGCCGAAATGAACAGGATTACTTGGCCGGCAACTATCATTCGACGGTCAATCTTTTGGAAGCCTGCCTTGCGGAAGGACCGGAGCGGCTGAAGGTCGTTTTTGTGTCGAGCCAGGCGGCAGTGGGGCCTTCAACAGCTGATCGGCCGCTGACCGAGGAGGATGAGCCGCGTCCGATCTCTTTGTACGGACGCAGCAAGCTGCTGGCGGAAAAGGCGGTGCTCGAGTACAGCCGAAAGCGACCGGCCGTTATTGTACGGCCGCCGAGTGTCTATGGGCCGGGGGACAAGGATTTCCTCATTCTCTTTCAAAATATTCAACGCGGCATTCTGCCCATGGTGGGCGACGGCAGGCAAAGAATCAGCATCATCTATATTGATGACCTTGTTCGCGGCATCCAGGCCGCAGCGGAAAAACCGCAGGCGAACGGCGAAATCTTTTTCCTCAGCGGCGATGAGGATGTCTCGTATGCCGAGTTGGCCCAGACTATTGCCCAGGCTCTCGATGCTCGGCCGCTGACTCTTCATCTGCCGATGCCTGCCGTCGAAGCGGTCATTCGCCTTAACGTACTCGTGTGCCGGCTTACGGGTAAAGCCACGATTCTCAACATGGACAAGCTGCGCGAGATGAAGCAACCCGGTTGGTTGTGCAGCAATCGCAAGGCAAAGGACGTTTTGGGCTTTCAGCCGCAGGTCAATTTGGCCGAGGGGATGCGCCGCACGGCGGCGTGGTATCGGGAAATGGGACTTTTACGTTAGGAAACACGGCCGACGGCCAGTGGCAGTTCGATTCTCATCGTTGTCCCTTCATTCGGCCTGCTTTCCAGCACGTAAAGTTTTCCATGATGGTATTCTTCGATGATGCGCTTGGCAAGGCTGAGGCCTAAACCCCAGCCGCGCTTTTTTGTGCTGAAGCCGGGCTTAAAGATGTCGTATTTGTGCTTGGCCGAGATGCCGATGCCGTTATCGCGCACATCGATGTACAGCCGCTTGTTGTTGATCAGGCCGGTTTCGAGAATGATGATGCCCTGCTTTTGCCGTACCGCATCGATAGCATTCTTGATGAGATTCTCCAGCGCCCATTCGAACAGATCGCGGTTGACCGGCGCGGGCGGCAGGTCATGCAACCGTTCTATCAGCCTGACTTCTTTGGCGGTCTGGGGCAGCCGCCGACGAAAATAGGCAATGATGTCGCGAAAGATAGGCTGCAGTTCCTGTACTTTCAACTCGGTCTGGGAGCCGATTTGAGAAAAGCGCGAAGCAACTTTTTCCAGCCGCTTGACGTCGATTTCGATGTCGTTGACGATCTCCTGCAGATTTTTCGGCGGCAAATTCGATGAGCGCAAAATTTCCACCCAACCCATCAGCGATGAGATGGGCGTACCCAGCTGATGCGCCGTCTCCTTGGACATCCCCACCCAAATAAAGCGCTGCTCGCTCCTCTTCATGATCTTAAAGCCGACACACGCCAAAAGAATCAGCAGGCCGATAGTGCTCACGGCTATGGCGGGCAGCTGCGCCAGTCGGCTGATGTTCTTCGAGTCGCCGTAATAAAGATAGTTGATGATCTGCCCGTCGTACACAATCGGCACCGGCGGATTTTCCTTCTCCATGCGGCTGATGATTTTTTTGACTTCGCGAATTGCCTCCGGTGAGCGGTCGTTTTCCGGCACATTGAGATTGATCCACGAGGCCGGCTCGCCGTCCGCCTGCGTCAGCACGAAGGGAAAGGTAATGCGGCGGGTAATGTTTTCGAACGCCCAACCCAATGCTTTAGCATCTACATCGGCCGTGGCGATGCGTTGGATAGTCTGAGCGTAGAACTCGACAATTTGTCTCGACTCGGCGCGCAGGTCTTTGACCAGCTTTTGCGTATACAGTACAATGGCCAGCAGACAGCTGACGATGGCCAAAAAGAAGGCGCTGCGCAGGGTTCCTGACTGCAGGTAGATAATTTGTTTAAGGCGGCCGATCATCGTCGTTTCCTTCTGCGGCGGTTTACCGCAACATACAGCACACGACCCAGTCCCGCTAAATAGGCTGCGCCGGCAAAACCGCTGAGCAACAGTCCTTGACGGAAGGAGTCCGGCCGGTATTCCATTACAATGCGACGAGAGCCGGGCGGCAGCACGACGGCGCGCAGAAAGGAATTGGCGCGATAAATCGTCGTCATTTTGCCGTCGATTTTGGCCGACCACCCATCCGGCATATAGATTTCACTAAAGACCAGCAGCGCCGGCGATTTGATTTCCACCTCAGCCTCGACGCGGCCGGCGGTGCTTTTTAACGACACCAGCAGATTTTCCGACGAGTTGACAGGCCGAATCGCAGGCTGCTTTTCGAGAATTACCGTTCTCTGCGGATCGAAATCGACGCTGCGCATGAGATCGAAAGATGCGGCGCCGGCCGGCGCAACGACGATAGAATCGACAAAAAAGGCGCGCGGGAGGACGTGCAGGTTCTCATAGATGTAAAAGTCTCCTTCGTGCAGCAGACGGAAATAGGGATCGTGGATGAGCGAGCGGCATACCAGATAGCGCACATTCAGCATGTCCAGGATGGCGCGGTCGAAATTCAGGCGCGCCGGATCAATCGACTGAACCGGAATGGGCTGTTCGATGACCCGTCCGCTGCGCGAGATCAGGCGGGTATATTTGGAAAAAATTGGATTATGCAGCCAGGGTGTATCCGCCAGATGCAGGCCGGTTTGTTCGAGCAGTTCGTTATAAGTTTTCAGCAATGAGGCGGCCTGGCCGGTAACCGATTCCAATGGATGAGGCAGCCTTCCCAGCGTGCTGAAGACGCGAAAGGGCTCGTTACTTTGCAGCAGCGAAAGGAGAGTTACCTTGGGAACGGTCTCTTGCGTCATTTCTCGATAAATATGGCGATTGACGCGAATTACGTCGACGGCAATGAGAAGAAAAAGACCGATTGCAAGCTTGGTATAGAGCAGTTTATTACGAAGGTACAACTCGATGAGCAGAAAGCCGAAGCCGACAAGCATAAAGACCGCCGCTGCATCGGCAAGTGCCGAAAGATAATACCGATGTCGCTGTTGAATGGTCAGCAGCGGGATTTGCCGAAGGATATGATCGTCGAAGAATTGGCGGTTGAAAAAGAGAATGAGAAGAAATGAGGCGGCGGCGCCTAATACGACAAGCATGTAAATTTCCAAACGGCGGCCGTATTTTTTCTTTAGGGTGCGCGGCAACTTGTTGAGGGCGGTTAGAGAAAAAGCCGTCATGAGCGTAAAGAGCACCGGCCAGCCGTGCGTCGTCAACAATGCGTCGAAAAAAAATCCGCCTGCAAATAAAACGCCGAGCAGTACGGCCAAAAGAGCGATCAACAGCTTTTTGCGCAGCAGGAACAGACAGCCGATGATGAAAATCTGCAGAGCGCCCGCATAAAGCAGGGTCGTCTGCTCATGCCCTACCCACGGGCCATTAAAGGATTGATAGAGAAACAGCGGCAGATCGCTCCACCGGAGGGTGGGAAGCGTTTGGGTAAGGCGAAGAAAGCGCGAGCTGTCGAGCAGCGGCCAGAGAATGTAGGCGGCGCCCAAAAGTCCGAGCGCCGGTAGTAGAATAAAATAGCTGCTTTTCAGCACTGCCTCGAGCGGGCGACGGTATTTGGTCCAACTGCTGACGATGATAAAGACGGCGAGCAGAAGCAGTGTAATCATAGACACGACGGCGCTCGATCGTAAAAATTGAAAGGTGAGGAATAAGGAGGCGAGAATCAGCCAGATGAGGCGATGTTCCACGATCAGGCGATGGGCTAAATATAGAACAGCCGGCAAAAGCGAAAGCGAGAGCACATGCTGCATCTGACGATTGCAAAGGTCCACGACCCATTGCGGATGAATCGCCAAGGCTACGGCGGCAAAGACGGAAGCAATCGGCTCGACGCCCAAGCGGCGCATAAGGAGAAAGGTAAAAAGGGATAGAATCAACAGATTGAGCAAAAGATAAATTGCCCCAGGCTGCGGCAGCAGGTTGTCGAGAGGCAGAATCAACTCATAGAGGAGCGAATCGAACAGGTTGAGACGGCTTACCCATGCAGGATCGCAAAAGACCGGACAACCGCTGTTCACCAAAGGGTTCCACAGCGGCAATCTGCCGATGTGGAGTGCGGTTGCAGCAGGGAGAAAAGGCCGCAGAGAATCCCTTTGCACCATCGCCCAAGGCCAATAGACTACCACCGCAAACAGCAAGGAGAGCAGCAATGTCGCCCATATCGGATGCTTGTGCAGAAAGGCCGGCTTTGGCAACGGCTTGGCTTCAGAGGGTGGTCGCGCAGCCATGGGTTACATGTCCTCTTTTCCCAAGCGCACTGCGTTTTCCGAAGCAGGTCGGCTGCCGTAATCGTCGAGCCGGCGAATGACCTGAGCCGGCACGCCGCCGATCATGACGTTGCCTTCAAAGCTCTTGGTCACGACGGCTCCGGCCGCAACGACCGTATGATCGCCCAAGTGTACTCCCGGCGTGATGATCGCCCCGGCACAAATCCAGCAATTCCTGCCGATGACCACCGGTCCTTCCTTGATGTAACGACCATAATCGTAAATATCGTGGTTCATGCTGATGATGCTGACATTCGGACCGATAAACGTGTTCTCGCCGATGATGATGCCGTTGCGGGCATCGAGATAGCAAAAGGGTGCCAAGCCCGGATAGGTGCCGTTGCGCTGCACTTTTTGCGGCGACTTGACCACGGTGGTCGGATGGATGGGCCAGGGAACGTGCGCATTGCGGCGGAGGATTTTTTGATGAAAGGCAAAACGGATCAGTTTCGGCCACGGCAGCTTCGGGTCGCTGAAATTCCGACCGAAAAATACGCGCAAAAGAAAATAGATCGCTTTTTCAAACATGCTTACCAGCCCTTGCTCGGCGAATATAATAATAGATCGACAAATTATAAAAGAGATAAAAAAGTCCCGCTGCCGCCGAGAGCGCGGCGATCATTGCCCGCGGGGACTGATGAAAAACGGCCATCACCGCAAAACGGATGACGATGGAGACGGCCACGAGGATAAAACCGATTTCCTGGCGGTCCAGGATAATGAACGTGCCGCTGATGGGCGAATTGATGAACTGAAAGTACATCCAAAAAGTAATGATGCGCATATAAATGCCGGTTTCTATGTAACTTTTGCCGAAATAGAGCGAAGCGATGAGCGGGCCGAACGCCAAAATGACGACGACCGGCGCCAAACCGATGATCGCCAGCTTTTTGACCGTGCTTTTATAGACGGCCGCCAGCTCGTCGGCGCTGCGGTGGTAGGCCTCGGCAGCTTTTTGGTAATAGACCTGATGCACGGAGCTGCCGATCATGAACAGCGGCACGTTCATCATCTGATTGGCCATGGAATAGAGCGCAACCTGCTCGGCGCCGAAGTAGCGGCTCAGCATAAAGACCGGCAGCTGCAGGGAAAAGGTGTTGAGAAAAAACGTCGCCGTATTAACCGTGGGAAATTTTTTGTAGGCTATAAATGTCCTTTTCAGGTCGGTGAAATTTAAAAACAGCGTCAGGCGGCTGAGGCGGTAGAGTGCGGCCCCCGCCAGAGCGTAACCCAGCAGCTGGGTGATGAGCAGCGTGCGAAAACTGCGATAGAGAAGGCCGAGCGCAATCGCAAAAATCATCGAGGAGCCGATCTGGATGATTTTGTTCAATGCCAACACGCCGAAAAGTTTTTTTCTCACCAGAATACTTTGCAGCAGCTGCACCCAGGCAAACAGGAGAACGCCCAGAGATAAAGCGTATTTGTACGGAACCAGAGGCTCGGCTTTCAGCATTTTCAAGAACGGCCGTCCCCAAATTGAAAGCACCAGCGTGAGGACGGCGACAAACGCGAGCGTGGCGGCGACTGCCGCCGCAATGACCGATTCCGCTTCCCCCTCGTCCTCAGGAA
>JAPDQV010000011.1:33746-85469 GCA_034505495.1 candidate division KSB1 bacterium
TTTAGCGAAGCTACAACGCCGAGTGTGGTAATGGTCGAAACAAAAAGCTGCCAGTAGCCCAAATCGACCTTTCCGTACAGCCGCGTAAGCACCGGCGTGAGAAGAAAGGCAATCATGTGAGCGGCTGCGGTACCGGAGATCAGCTTGAGGACGTTTTTGCCGAACTCGGATTTGATCATAGACGATTCAGCTGCTTGAGGGCGCGATATTTTACCGCATACATTCGCAGAATGTTGCGTGGACGGTCGTAGCTCTTGAAATGTTCAGCCCAGCGCTGAAACTCGGCGTCGCCGGTGAGTTTGTGAAAGAGACGAAGCTGGGTGACGACCAGTCGAAGATAACCGATCGTCGCCGGA
This sequence comes from candidate division KSB1 bacterium, assembly GCA_034505495.1. Taxonomy (NCBI): domain Bacteria; kingdom Pseudomonadati; species Candidatus Zhuqueibacterota bacterium. The sequence continues at coordinate 34,103 of JAPDQV010000011.1, forward strand.
TCAGGGTCGGGATAAAACGGCTCGCGACAATAATTGTAACGCATCCACCAGCCGAGATCGTATCGAGGCAACCAGGCCTTGGCGGAGCGAACGCCTGCATCGAAGAGCTCTTTGGCCTTGGGGTGACGCAGAACGCGTACAAGGTCATACAGTCCGCAGAGCGAAAAGAAAAAACCGTCCAGTACCATGGTGGGAAACGGCGCGGGATATTCCTCATAAAAGGGTCCGACATCGGTAAAGGTCGTCACTCCGCCTTCGGCCGCGGGAATTTCAAAGATTTTGATCGCCTCCTTTGCTGCATCCAGATATTTGTGCAGGCGCGTGATCTGCCATCCGCGCAGGAGGATAGAAATGCCGCGGCTTTGGGCGAACGCCGACGGCCAGGGTTGATTGATTCGATATTCCGGTTTGGGGACGTCGGTCAGCCAGTAAACCCCCTTTTCATCCTCGATGCTGTTGTCGTAAAACCAATCGACGATGGCCATAAATCGGTGCTTATCCTCTACCGAACGCGTCTTGAGCCAGGTATGATAAACCGCCAGTCCCCATTGTCCTATGGAAATCGGGTAGTAGATCATGCGCGGCTCGGCCACATCGATATAGGAGGGAATGATGGGGATGCCGTCTTCGTCAAAGTGAAAGTCCTGACTATGCCCTGCCAACAGCTCTTTTTCGTCCATCAGGAAATAATACTCGCCCAGCTGCAGGCTGTGCAGATCCTCAGACAGGCGGTAGATCTCGGCATCGCGCGTAAGATCTCTGAACAGCTTGCGCGACATAAAGGCGATTTTTTTCAGACGCGAAGCCATGGGGCAGCCTCAAGCTTTAGTCAGCAGTTGATCGAACAGCTTGGCCAATTCTACGGTTTGCCGGCGCCGCGAAAAAAGAAAGCGGTTTTCGCCTGGTTGCCGGCTCAAAAGATCGATGATCTTTTCGGTCATCTCCGGATCGTCAGGCGCAAGTACGATCCCGGCTTGAGCCGCACGCAGATATTCAGCAGCATCACCGTCGGGCGGTCCGATGCCTAAAATCGGCCGTCCGGCGCCGAGGTAATCGAAAAGCTTGCTCGTCGGGATGCCTTTGGCATAGGACGTCTCTGGAATCACAAAAAAGAGCAGCGCTGCGCTCACCATGGCCGCTGCGGCCTGCCGATGCGGCAGATAGCCGTGAAAACGGCAGTGGGGAAGCAACCCTTCTTCAGCCAAGGATCGCCTAACCTCGGAATGGACCGAGCCGTAGAATTCAACGACCGTCGGCTCTCGGCTTTCCTCGATGATGCGTCTGAAAGCCCGCCATAGGGCAACGGGATTCTGGTTGACCGCCAAATGTCCGGCATGAACGAAGCGGCGCACGACATCCCTTGGCGCCGGAATAAAGTCTTCCTCATCAAAGCCGTTCGGTATGACAAAATAGTCATTCTCGGCCTTTTTCTGAAAGAGATTTTTGAGCGTCGGACTGACGGTGACGACGGCCGAAGCGGAGCTCAGGACGGATCGTTCCAATCGGCGATCCAGCTGCAGCGCCGCACAGGTCCGGTGAAGTGTGTGATAATAAAAAACGTCGGTCCAAGGATCGCGGAAATCGGCAACCCAGGGGCGCCCTGTCTGCTTGGATAAAACTCGCGCAATGAGATGCGCGGTCATCGGCGGGCCGCTGCTGAACAGCAGATCGACCCCTTGGGCGCGGATTATCTGAGCCCCCGCCTTGACCGCAAACGGCAGCCAGCCGATACGGGCATCCGGTATAAAGATGTTGCCGCGGATGAACGCTGCCAGTCGCTGCAATAAAGTCCCCTGAGTGTCTTCGGTCAGCACAAAAGTCGCAATCTTTTCATCGGGTTTTTTACCGGTCAGCCGCCGATAAAGGGCATAAGGCTCGAACGAAGAGGTGCGAATGATCCGGAGTCCTGGGGGAACGTCCTGCAGGAGGCTCTCATCCACGGCAGGGTACTCGCCGTCCGCCACGGTCAATACGATCGGCTCCCAACCGCAAAGCGGCAGGTATTTACAGAACTTGAGCACTCTCTGCACGCCCGGCCCGCCCGCAGGCGGCCAGTAATAGCTGATCACCAGGACTTTTTTGCGCTTCGCCATGAACTGTTTTTAACCGCAGTATCGTTTCAGATCAAACTCTTTTTTCACAAAAGCGTCGCTTTCCAAAAACATCTGCTTCCAAATGTAAAAACCGGTCAATACCCAAAGCAGATTGTAATGCCAGCGAAGACGCGGATGCGGTTTCGCATCCAAAACGGTGCGGATAAAGTCGTAATTGAAAATCCCGTCCCTCTCGATTTTTGCGCGGGTCAACACGGCCTCGGCAGTCGATTTCAAGTCCTTTTGGAACTGCAGATAGGGGTTGAAGGTAAAGCCCCATTTTTTCTTGCGGATGATTTTTTCCGGCAGATAGGGAGCCATGGCTTTGCGCAGCAGGCCTTTGGTTTTTCCGCCCAGCATTTTCAAGCGACTGGGGATTGAAAAGCCAAAGCGCACCAGATCGAGATCGAGAAAAGGAACGCGCTCTTCGAGCGAATGCGCCATGCTCATGCGGTCTTCCACCAACAGATAGTCGTTGACCATTTTCGACGAGAATTCGACGGCAAAGATTTGATCGAGCGGCGACAGCCCGCCATAGCGCTCGAACAACGGTGCAAACTCGCGCTCGATCGGCTGCAGGGTCTGCTGCAAAAATGTCGGAGCGTAGATGCGGCGCCAGAGAGGGAGGTCGTAATCCCAAACGTTACGCAGAATCAGGTAAAATTTGCGCAGATTGCCGACCGAAACCGCAGCCTGCAGACCTCGGCGCACTTCGTCCCATTTGGCCGGAAGAAGCCTGGTTTGCGCACGATAGAGCAGGAGGGCGAGCTTGGCGCCGATTGCGGCATCGAACTCTTGCGGAACGACCGCCAGCAGGCGATTGAACGGCAGGGTGAGGCGATGGATGTCGTAGCCGGCAAACAGCTCATCGCCGCCGAGACCGCCGAGCACCACTTTGACGTGCTGCGAAACAAACTCGGACATGGCAAAGCCCTGCAGGAGATTAATCTTGGGCTCTTCTGCATGCCAAATCACCTCCGGCATGCGGCGCATGGGATTCATATCCAGTTTGAGCGAATGATGGATCGTTCCGTACCGTTCGGCAGTGAGCAGCGCATCTTCATTTTCATCGGTCGGCTCGTTAAAGCCGAGGGTAAAGGTGCGGATTTCCCGCACACCCGCTTCGTGCATCATGGCTACAATGGAGCCGGAATCTAGGCCGCCGGATAGATAGACGCCGATCGGCACGTCGCTGACCAATTGACGTTCCACCGCCTGACGCAGTCGGAGCGGGATCTCCTGCAGCCAATCCGCGATGTCCCGCCGCTCTTCGATGCGCGGTTCAAGAACAAAGTATCGTTGCAAAGCAATAACTTGGCCGTCTTCGACGATCAGGTAATGGGCCGGCGGAAGCTTTCGGATGCCTGCGGCAAGCGTCTCGTCGGTTTGATTGTAACGGAGATTGATTTGATGATGCAGCGCCTGAGGGTTGAGCTTTCGCTCTACCGCGGGGTGCAGCAGGATCGCCTTGTACTCGGAGGCAAAGACAAAGAGGCCGGGACGAGAGAAATAGTGCAGGGGCTTGACGCCGAAATGGTCGCGCGCCAGAATCAACCGCGGCCGCGCGCCGCGCCTGTCCAGGATGGCAAAGGCAAAAATCCCGTTAAGGCGGATAAAGGCATCCGGTCCGTCCAATTCATACAAACGCAGGATGACTTCGGTATCCGATTTCGTGTAAAACGTTGCCCCCCGATCGAGCAATTCGCGGCGCAGCTCGCGATAATTGTAGATTTCGCCGTTATAGACAATCGCCAGCGTGCGGTCGTCGTTAAAAATCGGCTGGTTGCCGGTTGCCAAGTCAATGATGCTGAGTCGACGATGGCCGAGACAAACGTCGCCGGCCTGATAGACTGCCTCGTGATCCGGTCCGCGATGCGCCAGCAGGCGGCACATGGCGGTAACGAGCGCCTGATTCTGACGCCCTTTCTCCATTACGCCGCAGATGCCGCACATAGGTTCCTCAAAGGATGCAATCCAAGTGAGCGGACAGTCGATACCTTGGTCGGCACGCTGATTCCGTATTCCCAAGCCGACTCTGTTTCGCAAAAGCTGATCCGAATACGCGGCCGCACCGAAAGAGGGATCCTATTTTCATCAAACGCACCAGTTCGTTAAAAAGAACGTTCATTTTGCGGAACCTTTGGCCGCTGCGAGTCTCTTTCTCAACTCGGGAAAAAGCGTCGCGATCAGCAGCAAATAAACGATACCGTTGGCAATTCCGGTCATGGCGACGCTGATCTTGTACGAACGCGGCTCGAGTTTGAAGGAAATCGTGCTTTCTCCCTCCGGAAGGACCACGCCGCGCAGAATATGGTTGACTTTGTAAATCTCTGTTGGGCGTCCGTTTACGACGGCCTTCCAGCCGGCGGGGTAATAGATTTCGCTCAACACCAACAGCGTCGGCTGGTCGCTAAAGACTTTGAGATCGATGTAATTGGGCTCATAGCGGGTTACTTGGGCGCTCCATCGGCTCGGCGTGCGGATTTCCGCCGAGACGGGCTTTTCGACGATGGCGATAGAATCGGGCCGGAAGGAGGCCTGATTCAGTCGCGCCAACCGGCGATCCCGCTCGGGAATGACCTCGATTTTGCCGACGCAGAAGGCGCGCGGCAGGGCGCCGCGGTTGCGGTAAACCCTCAGCTTTTGCGCCGGATCATAGTAGATGCTGTCGAGTCGCGGATGCGTCAAAGGTTGCGGAGAGATCAAATAGCGCGCGTTCAGCATATCGACCAGATTCCAGTTGATCGGCAGCTGCGTGTTGCCGAATTCCGGATCGGTTCCCTGCAGCAGGCAGCTTTCGCGCACATCCTGATAAATGCGCAGCTTGGCCGGGTGATAGCCTTCGATCGACTGATGAAAATAGGCCCAGTGCGCGTCGCCGCCGAGATCGCCGAGCGGGTAAACGCGATGCGGTTCCGGATCGCGGCGAATGACGCGGTCGATCTCGGTTTCGCGGAAATAGGCGTCGAATTCGCTTTGCGGCACCAGGTCGCGCATGTATCGGTTGCAGATAGGCAGAAGGTCTATCAAACTAACAATCAGGATGAGAATCGCCAACGCCGTGCCTGACAGTGCTTTTTTCAGATAGGCGACGACGATCGCAAATGCGGCCGTTACCAGCGCCAGCATACGCAGTGCGTCGCCCTTGAGCAGATCAAAGCGGGCGGCTTTGAGCAGCCGGATGATCTCAGGATTGTAGCTTCTTGCTTCCTCAGGCCGCAGCAGGGCCAACTGTTGACGAAGCAGGAGAGGCGCAATACCCAACAGCGCCAAAATGCCGAAAATGATCGCCGCCGTTTTGAGGAGCTTTTGGGTCTCGCTTTCTTTTAGACGGCTCATAAAAGCGTTCAACCCAAAACCGGCCAGGACGGAAACGCTGAACATGACTAGAACGACGATCATGGTCGGCACACGAAATTTATTAAAGAACGGCACCCAATCGAAAAAGAGACGGTAGACGAGGGGGAAATGACGGCCGAAAGCCAGCAAAAGGGAGAGCAGCATCATCGCCGTAAGCGCTTTGACCTCGCCGCGGCGCAGGCAGAGCCCAATTCCCGCCAGCGCAAAAAAGATGGTGACAACGCCCATATAGTCGGTCGTCGAAGTGAAAGGCATGTGACCCCAATATCCGGGGATGACGCGATTTTGAAGCTGCGGCACGGCGTCGCCGGTGTAGAGCTGGGAAGAATGGCCGCCCCAAAAGCGCGGGATGATAAAATTGTACATTTCTCCCGGATGCAGCGACCATTGGGTGGCGTAATCAAGATCCAAACCGGTAGAACCTTCCTCCCCGGTACCGCCGCGGATCGAGTATTTGCTGTATTCCTGCACCTGCAGCACATGAAAAGCGGACATGGCGGCGCCGACGCCCAACGCAACCGCCGTCAATACGATGCGCAGGGCGGCTGCAGAGGACCGTTTCTCTTTGAAAAGCCGGTAAAGCTCGACCACGCCGAAAAAGCACAGCGCGAGAACGAGATAAAAGACGATCTGATAATGTCCCGCCCGCACGGCCAGGCTGAATCCGATGGTAAAAAGTAAAAAGTTGAGCAGATCGGCTTTGCGCATCCAGCGCAAAAAGAGAAAGATGACCAGCGGCATGAGGAGAATCGTCTGCACTTTGCCGTTATGGCCGGCTTCCAGTAAGCCGACAAGGTTGGGCCACCAAACGAAAGCAACTGCCGAGAACGAGGCAGGCAAAGTCGAGACGCCGAGAGTTCGCATCAACAAGATCATGCCGACGGCTCCGATCAGATAATATAGCGCCTGCCATTTGATCACCCACGCCAAAGCGTCGAGAAGATAACGGGCAGGCTGTTCGAAGGGCGGCCAAAGGGAGATGAGATGTGCCGGCATACCGGAAAAGACGTTGTTAGCCCACAACGGCGTATAGGAATACTGTTTGCGCGCCTCGAGGATCGAATGGGCGTTGCCTTTCCAGGCGATGATGTCGCTGCTCGGCGGGATCTTGTTCTCGAAAACGATGGGGAAAAAGTAAATCAGAATCAGGATGAAAAACAGCCCGGCCGCTATAAGGACCTCTCGAGTGGGCGTCCAGGTAATGAGCGGCTTGGAATCGACTTTTTTGACCGGCGTCGGCTTTTTAGATGTTTTTTTGGCCATAGACCACCTGCCTTTTGGTTATCTCAATGATAGTATCGTTTGACGAACCCTGTGTATTCACCTTGTTTTAAAATGACCCGTCTGAACCAGGCGATGCTGAATCCGAGGCCGTAGCCGAAAATTTGAATGGGGATGACGATAGGCACCAGCAGCCCGACGATCGGATTTTTATAGCGCCGCGCTGCGTCGATGCCGGAAAACAGAAGGAGAAGAACTGCCGTACCGAGAGCGACGCACCAAAGCTTTGCCGCGAGGGGTAGGAAGAGCGCCGATACGGTCAATAAGACAAATCCCCACAACGCCAAGGCTGGGACGGCATGTAAAGGCTCCAGCATACTGCGGTCGACCATAGCCAGATTGATACGCGCGGCTCCCCAATTAAAGACTTGCCGGAAAAACTTGCGCAGCGAGGTGCGGCGCTTGTGATAAACCACTGCTTCCTCCAAAAGGGCGACTTTGGCGCCGCTCTTGAGAATGCGCCGACTGAACTCGATATCCTGACCGTGACGCAGCGAGCCGAAACCGCCGATCTTTTCCACTACCCTCCTGTGGACGCCCATGTTGAAGCTGCGGGGGTAAAATTTTGCCAGACTTTTTTTTCGTCCGCGCATGCCGCCGGTGGTCAAAAAGGAGGTCATCGAATAATTGATGGCCAGAAGAAGCGGTGCAAAGTCGGCCCGCGCGTCGTCGCGGCCGCCAAAGGCATCGAGCTGCTCGTCGGTGCGAAAAGCGTCGTAAATGATCCCCAGCCATTCGGGCGGAGCAATACAGTCCGAATCGATAAAGACAAACACTTGGCCGCGGGCAGCCGCCATACCGGCGTTGCGGGCCGCGCCGGGGCCTTGGCGCTCACGGATCAACACTTTGAGATCGAGATCGCTTTCGGCGTGGAACCTGGCGAGCATATCTGCAGTGCCGTCGGTCGATCCGTCGTCGACGATGATGACCTCGAAGCAGTGTCTGTCGAGCGTCTGCGCCTCCAGCGAAGCCAACAGATCGACGAGTTCCTCTTTGCGATTGAAAACCGGTACAATGACCGACAAGAACGGCTCGGGACTCACGATTCGTTCTCCCAACCGATCCGCTCTTTGATCAGGCTGTTGTCCGGCGCATCGGCGCGAGATTCGGTAATCATCTCGCCCAACAGCCCGATGGAAAAGAATTGGATCCCCACGATCATCAACAAAAGGCCGAGAAAGAGCAGCGGCCTTTTGCTCAAATGCGCGCCGAAAAAGATCTTTTGCATGGCCAGAACGGTGAGGATGATAAAGCCGGCCAGACTGGAAAGCATACCCCATGTGCCGAACAGGTGAAGCGGCCGCGATTTGTAGCGGGTAAGAAAGGTTACGGTAAGCAGATCGAAAGCGCCCCGCAACAGCCGGGCGGCTCCGTACTTGGATCGGCCGTATTTGCGCGCATGATGCTGAACCGGCACTTCGGTGACGCGGAATCCGTTGCGATAGGCAATAACCGGAAGATAGCGGTGCAGCTCCCCGTACAGCTTGAACGATTTGACGACGTCGCGGCGATAGGCCTTAAGGCCGCAGTTGAAATCGTGCAGACGAATGCCGGAAAACCAGGAGGTGAAACGGTTGTAGATTTTCGATAACAGCCGCTTTGTAAAAGGGTCCTGCCGCATTACCTTCCAGCCGGAGACCAAATCCCATCCTTCATCCAGTTTTTTTAGGAGTTTGGGGATTTCAGCGGGATCGTCCTGCAGATCAGCATCCATTGTCACCACAAAGTTGCCCTGCGCCGCCTGAAAGCCCGCTGCCAGAGCCGCCGCTTTGCCGCAATTGCGACGGAAACGGATCATTTTGAAGCGAGGATCAAGGCGGCAGAGCCGGCGGACACGTTCCGCCGAGCCGTCCGTCGAGCCGTCGTCGACAAAGATAATTTCTGCAGGAACATTCAGCTGCGACACGGTTGCGAGCACGAGACGGCCCAGCTCTTCAATCGACTCTTCCTCGTTCAGCATCGGAATTACGATGGATAATTCGAGCGGCTCGTGGGAATTCATGATTATAACCTGATTTTGATCACTTCCGACGGCAGTTTGAGGTGAAAATGCTTTGCCGACAACGGCCGATTGACTTGGACATCCTCATAAAACAAGGTCAGTGCTTCTTTTGCCTGCGGCCGGACGATCCTAATCGTCTGCGGCAAAGTCACGCCGGCTATGCGCAGAAAGCGGCGGTACTCCTGAATCTGCATGATGCGGTCATGTCCATCGCGGATCACCACACGGGTCACGGCGCCGATTCGGTTGTCGATCGCATACTCGTACCATTTTACGTCCAGTCGGCCGGTCAGGAGCAAACTGTTTTCGCTGCGAAGGATGGAAGCCTCCTTCAATCCCGCGATTGTTACGCGCCCGGTCACCAGCTGCAGCGCCTCATCGCGCGTCACGTCAAAACCGAGCAACGGCTTGAGTCGCAAAGTGTCTTCAGCCCCGCCGATGTAGACCACCCGATCCATCGGTAGGAAAACGGCGACGCTGCGATGATCGAAAAAGAACATGCCCGCGTTCACGCCCAACAGCGCTTCCAATTTGACGAACAGCGAGTCGGGCATTTTCAGATAGACATTAACTTGGCCGGAAAAGGCTTGTCCGGGTGATTCGATTGTTATCTTGCCGCGTCCTGCAAGGGTCCGAAGCGCATTTTGAGTTTTTTCAAGTTGGGTACGAATGTAGGGAAGCCGCATTTCATCGGGGCTCGGCGCCCTGCGGCGTCCGCTCGGCATACAGCCGACCGCAAAGACAATCAGCAGCAATAGCGCGGCATAAAGGCCCGAGAAACGAAACATCAGTCGGATTCCGTTTCGAGCTCGAGCAATTTAATCAAAATATGCGTACGCCGGCTGTCCAGCTCGAGGGCACGACGCCATAAATCCTGGGCAGCCCGATTGTCGCCAAGTTTGAACATGACATCACCCAAATGCTCCGTCACTTCGGCATTGTCCGGCGCAATCTCCAAAGACGCCTCGATATAACTGCGCGCCTTTTCATAATCGCCCATTTGGTAATAAATCCAGCCGAGCGTATCCAAGTACGGAGCGCTTTTCGGTACGGCGGCGACGGCGCGTTCGGCCATGGCCAGAGCCTTTTCCAAATCGCGCGCCTGCACCGAAAGATGATAGGCGTAATTGTTCAGCACAATGGGGCTGTCCGGATTGTTGTGCAGCAGTTTTTTATAGAGCTCTTCAGCCCGGTCATATTGTCCGAGTTCATCGTAAGCGGCGGCCAGCGAGAGCGCGGTCTGGTCGTTGCGCGGATCAAGCTCTAAAGATTTGAGGTAATAGCGGACCGCGCGGGACGGATTTCCGCGACGATTGGCTACATAACCGAGATAGTAGGGAACGGCTGGATCTTTGGGAAATTTTGCTGCGGCAGTGTCGAGAACGGCCTCGGCTCGTTCGAGACTGTCGAGGTCGGCATAATTGAGAGCGCGCAAGATATAGATTTCCGGAACTTTCTGCTGCAGTTTTGCCGTGCGGTTGAACCATTCCAATGCTTTGTCCGGCTTGTTCATCCCTTGATAGAAGCGCCCTAACGCGGCGGGTGCCCGCCAATCGTCGGGATAATCGGAAGCGATTGATTCCGCCAATTTCAGAGCCTGCAACGTATCCCCTTTAAGAATCATCAATTTGGCTATTTCAATACCGGCACTCACGGCTGTCGAATCATTTTCCTGCAATGGAGAAAAGAGCGATATGGCTTCGTCCCATCGCTGCTGCTGGGCGTAAAGGTCTCGCAAAACCAGGCGCAGTCGATGAAAGCCGGAGTTTTGTGTTAAAGCAGAACGGCAAAGGCTTTCGGCAGCTGCCGTGTCCCGGCGCGCCAAATGAAGCAGAGAAAGGGCCAAATAGGCACTTTCGTTTTCGGGATGACGGCTGACTGCGCTTTCATAGAGCTGTAGGGCGGCGGTCGTATCCTTTGCCATCAGGTAGTATTGACCCAACTGAAGCTTGTTGCGCACATCGCCGCTGTCGGCAAAGCTCAATCGTTCAAACAGCTTGACCGCAGAAGCCAAATCCTTGCGGCTCTCATAGATCGAGATCAATTCCGCTTTGACGTCTTCGAAGCCTGGATTGACATCGAGCGCTTTCTGGTACCACGACAGCGCCCGAGTTGTGTCTCCCTGCATCTTGGCAATGCCGGCCAGTCCTAAATAGATGCTTTCGAGCTGAGGATAGAGGCGCTGCGCATCGATAAAAACCTGTTCGGCCTCGCGAAAATTACGGTTCTCCACAAAGCGCCCAGCCAGCTCCATCAGGTACTGCGGATCTTCAAAACCTGTTCGCCGCAGACGCTGATAGGTGGCGAACGCCTTTTTCGGCTTGCCGGTCATCACCTCCAGGGATGCAAGGTAATAGAGAGCTTCCTGGTCATCGGGACGCAATTTGACGATCTGTTGATAGACTTTGAGCGCTTCGTCGTATTTTTGCAGCGACTCGTAACAAAGCCCGAGTAGATACAGCGCCTCGAGATTGTTCGGGTCGAGTTTGAGCGCCTTGCGCGCCGACGATGCGGCTGCTTCGGGATTCTTCAAGTTGTAATAGTTGTCGGCAATGGCCAAATAGATACTCGGCGATGACGAATCGATCTCGGCCGCCTGATGGTAGTAGAACAGCGCCTCCTTAGGCATGTCCAACAGATCCATCACCGTCCCATTGACAACATGATTCAAAGCGCCCGGCCGATAAAGAGGCCCTTCGGGCTTGACGGCAGAACGCATCTTGACGGCGCAACTCAGGACAAGGGGAAAGAGTAGAAAAGGAAAGTATTTTTTCATGTCTTTACTTTAATTTTGACGCAAAATATATCATATCCCAGCCTTTTTCACAAGGAATAAATCCTTGTTAAAGCAATGCTAAAACCGTCGATGGCCCTGCTTTGTTCCTGCTTGGCCGCAAAGCTTTCCATTTTTGGCGATTTTTCCTATATTGCCGCCCGAAAACTGCACAACCATGAAAAAGGATCGATGAGCCCGAGCCCCGCCTGCAATATTCCTCTTTTTACCGCCTGCCGTGCCGTTGTGTGTGATTTGGACGGAACCCTTTACTTGGAAGACGGGCCTATTTTCGGGGCGCAACAGTTCCTTAAACAGGTTCTCGCCCGCGGTAAGCAGCTTTACTATTTTACCAATAACGATTCGATCTCGCGCGAAGGGTGGCTCAATAAACTGAGGGAACTCGATTTTCCCATTGAAAGCCGGCAGCTGATTATGGCGTCGGATTGCGCCGAAGCGTATTTGAAGCGGAACGGCTGGTACCCGGAGATCTATTTGATCGGCAACACAGATCTGCGGCGCGACTTTAGCGACCGTGGTTTCCGCTGCCTGGACGAATCGGAGGCTCTGCAGGGACAGGCAAAGGCCGTCGTTCTGGCATTCGATACCGAGCTGAATTATGAAAAGATAACCGTCGGTTACGAGCTGCTTATGCGGGGCCTGCCTTATGTCGCCACCCACGGCGATCTTTTGTGTCCGGTTACCAAAAACCGCTTTAAACCCGATATCGGTACATTTATCTCGCTCTTTGAAACTGCCTGCGGTCGAAAACCGATCCTGGTCGGCAAGCCGACGGCGGAAGCGGCAAGAGTGATTGCCGAAAAGGCGCAGTTGCCGTACAAGCGTATCGCTTTCATCGGCGATCGTTTGTATACGGACATGCAGATGGCTACCGATACCGGCATGGTCAGCGTGTTGGTACTGAGCGGCGAGACCACTGAGGCGATGCTGGCGGCATCGCATCTGCGGCCCCACTTGATCGCGGCTTCGGTAAATGATTTGACGGATTTTTTGTGATCTGTCTTTAAATGAATCTCAACTGTTGTTTAAATGGGGGGAACCGGGACATACTCCCAAACACCTCGTCAAGCGGCATGGGGCTTTAACGGATGTACCTAAAATAACGCCACAATCGCCAAGAGGATTCTCCTCCGAAAAATCGGCGATTACAGCGCAACCCATATAATTAACGTTCTTGCGGCGTATTCCATGCAAACCGGTAATGACCGTCAAGCCATCCCTAACTTGCCCATTATTAATGGCTCGATGAATCTTGTTAAATGCCGAGCCCTAAAAGAAGCTCTTGATTCTTCTCTTCTCGAAACTTCCTGCTATTCCAACTGGTATACGCGAACGTAATCGATGTAAAATTTCTGCGGCAGGACGCGCGGGTCCACGCCTTTGCTTCCTCCCCAGCTGCCGCCGAAAGCCGAATTTATGATGAGATAATGCGGCTGATCGAACGGCCAAGCGTCGGCACCTGTGCCCTCGTTTTCATAGGTAAAATACTTGACGTTGTCGACAAAGAAATCCAGCCGATCGCGGCGCCACTCCAAAGCGTAGGTATGAAAGTCTTCCCAGGGCGCTTTAATGGTGATGCGGTCGCCCTTATTGTTGCCGCGCATATGGTTGTAGGCTTTGGTGTGCACATTGGCGTGGATGACTTCGGGATCATAACCGACGTTCTCCATGATGTCGATCTCGCCGCAGGCCGGCCAGCCCACGCTGCGGTAATTGACTCCCAACATCCAAATGGCGGGCCACATGCCGAGGCCGGTCGGAATCTTGGCGCGCACCTCGACCCGCACGTATTTCCATGCCCCTTTGCCTTCCGTTGTCAAGCTTGCGGATGTAATGGGGCTGTTCTGATAATTGTCATGACGCGTTTCGATGATCAACATCCCGTTTTCGACGCGCGCGTTTTCCGCCCGCCTGGCCGTGTAAAACTGCAGCTCCCGATTGCGGATAAAACCCGTTTCGTACGTCCACTTGGTCGAGTCCGGCAGACCGGTGTAATCAAACTCTTCCGACCAAATCAGTTTAGTCTCGCCTGCAAAGCTGAGGCTCGTCAGCATGAGCAACAGAAAAGTCGTTTTCCGCATGGTTCAGGCCTCCTGGAAAAGATTCAGTTATAACTGCTTTTATAATAAAATCTCTGCATTTTACCCTTAATTTGCAAAAACAAAAGAATAGATTGTTTAAATGATGACAAAGAAGTACATTCTGACCAAGATCGTTTAGGAGTCCTCTATGCGAAAAATTTTACTTTTTGGGCTATGGCTTTTACTGAGCGACCTTTATGCGCAAAATCTGCAAGTCCACTACGATTTCAGCTCCGAACGCAACTATGTGACTTCTACTTTGGAAATGTATAAACCGGATACTTTAGGGGCTACTTTTTGGTTTGTCGATTTTGATTATAATTCATGGCAACCGAACAAATCCGCATCGTTGGCCTATTGGGAAATTGCCCGGTATTTTACGCTTCCCGTCTTTGAACGCCGTCTCTCGGCGACGCTGCAGTACAACGACGGTTTGATGATCGGTGCCGATGCCTCCGGTCAATGGGGGTTGCCGCTTGACAGCGCCTGGCTGTTGGGTCTTAATTACGCGTTTCCGCTTAAAAGCGCCTCGCTGACGGTTGAACTCCTCTATCGGTATATGGATGTTTCCCGTCGACCTGATGCGCAATTGACCATTGTCTGGTTTTTACCGTTGTTTCATGAGCGCATTCATTTCATGGGTTATTTGGACTATTATACGCAGGATTTACCGACAAAAGCCGGGATTGTCAAAAAGCCGATTCTGCAGTCCGAACCGCAGCTCTGGTACGTCCTGAACAGGACCTTCTGCATCGGCGGCGAGGTGGAATTGGATTATAATTTCGGCGGCTATTTGGGCAAATTCAAAGCTTTTCCCACTCTCGGAATCAAGTGGAATTTCTAAAAAGGAGGCTTTGTGCGGGATTATTTTAGGCTGCAAGAAAATGGAACAAGCGTCAAAATCGAAGTAACCGCCGGAATTACCACCTTTTTGGCGACGATGTACATCATTGTCGTCAATCCTGCGATCCTCAGCGTGACCGGCATGCCGTTCAGCGCCGTGCTCACGGCGACGGTGATGGTCAGCGCGTTCAGCAGCATCGCCATGGGACTCTATGCGGGCAACCCCATTGTGTTGGCGCCGGGTATGGGATTGAATGCCTTTTTCGCCTATTCAATCGTTTTAGGCATGGGGGTGAAATGGGAGACGGCCCTGGGTGCGGTGTTCTGGTCAGGCGTGCTCTTTATTCTGTTGTCGGTTACCAACGTGCGCACGGCGATCGTCCGCGCCATTCCGCAGCAGCTGCGTTACGCCGTCGCTGCGGGCATCGGTCTGTTCATCGCCGAAATCGGGCTGATCAACACCAAATTCATCATCGCCAATCCGTCGACGCTCATCAGCTTCGGCGGATTGAATCCTCTCACCATCACTTTTCTTGCCGGTTTTGCCGTGACCAGCTTCTTGGCCGTCAAGCGGGTGCGCGGTGCCCTCATGCTCGGCATTCTTTTCGCCACCCTGCTTGCGGTTCCGATCGGCCGATGGTGGGGAACGGAGCCGGTCGTTACGTATAGCGGCCTCATGGCGCGGCCCGATTTCAGCCTGCTGCTCCGTCTCGACTTTGTCGGCGCTTTGAAATGGACGCTTTGGCCGGTCATCTTTGCCATGTTGTTTACCGACATGTTCGACAGCCTCTCCACTTTTGTCGGCGTAGCCGAGGCCGCTGATCTGACCGACGCCGACGGCCAGCCGCGCGCCGTCAAACGGTCGTTGATCGTCGACGGCTTTTCCACGCTCATTTCAGGACTCTTTGGCACCAGCGCCGGTACCAGTTACATCGAATCCGCTGCCGGCATCGAGGAAGGCGGGCGTACCGGTCTCACGGCGGTGGTCGCGGGACTGCTTTTTCTGCCCTTTATGTTTTTCTCGCCGCTGTTGTCGATGGTGCCCTCTCTGGCCACGGCTCCCGCGCTGGTGATGGTCGGCGTCTTTATGATGCGGCCGGTGCAAAAGATCAACTGGGCGTCTCTTGACGATGCGCTGCCGGCTTTTCTCGCCATGATCCTCATCCCGTTGACCTATTCGATCACTCAGGGATTGGTTTGGGGATTTTTGAGTTGGACGTTCATCAAGCTGATAAGCGGAAAAGGCAAAGAGGTGAGCATCATGCTGTGGATCATCGATATATTAGCCGTTCTCGCTCTCTTTAGAAAGTGAATCCTCCCCGACAGCAGCGGAAATCAGGTCCTGTACGCGCTTGAGCATGACGGCATAATGATGGCCCTGCCAATAAATGCGCCGACAACCGCGGCAGCGACGGAATGTTTGGTAATAGGCCGCGACCTTTGGAGGCAGCTGTAAAAGAATCTCCGACTTTTCCACCGGTTCAAGCAGGTCATTACATACGGTGCAGCGGCTGAACGGCTTGGCCGCTTTGGCCAGATCAAAGCGGCGAATGACCTCTTCGGCCTGCGGAAGTGCGCTGCGGGACTGCAGGCAGCAGCCGTGTGTCACGCGGCTGTTTTTGAGGATGCCGCGGTCGCAGGTCAAGATGATGCGGTGCTCCGTCTCGGCGATGCGGATGATCTCCTCATCGGCAAAAGTATTGCTGTACAGGGTGTCGAAGCCAAGGAGCCTTAGTATGGTCGCCAATTTGCCGAGGTGAACGTCGCAGATGAATTTGAGCTCCCGCAGCGGCTGAGGCCGCAATCGAATAATCGGCGAAACATCGAAACGCTCAAAGGTGGGATAGACCGAAACGCGGTCTCCGTCCTGCAGCTGATAGTCGAACCCTATCGATCGCCCGTTGACAAGGATGACCTCAACTTCGGTATGGGGCACGCCCTGTGCTTCTACCGCGTCTTTGATGGATGGATGTCCCCTGAAGAAATATTCGATTTCGCGTTTGCGCTTTTCTTCCGGCAGAAAAAAGTTCAGCTCCTCATAGAAACGAAAGAGCGCCTGATGTACTGCAGAGTCGGGATTGTCACTTTCTTCCTTCATGAGGATGAATCGGCGGCAGAAAGATACCGTTCTTTAATTTTCGGCTTGAGATAATTCAAATCGAGCAGGATCAGGCCGTCGACGCAGTTATTGAAGGCCGGATCAGAGCCGAATTCAAGAAATTTGACGCCCTCGGGTTCGCAAAGTTCCGCATAGCGGCGAAAGAGTACCGGCACCGTAAACCCGTAGGCTTTGAGAGCCGTTTTCAACAGCAGCATATCGCTTTCGCGATCCTTGGCGTTCAGCAAAGCCTCCGCTTCGGCCTCATCATTTTTCGATAAGCGAAAGGGATGTGGAGAAATCGCCCAGTCGCTCGGTCCAGGGTACCATTTGCGGTAATAGTGAACGATGAGATTCTTGGCCTCATCGCTGTAGGCATTGCTGATGCTGACAGCGCCGTAAAGGTAGCGGACATCCGGCTGCCTGGTTAAAAAAGCGCCGATTCCCTGCCACAGCGAGTCGAGCGCATTGCTTCGCCAGTATTCCTGGCGGATAAAACTACGGCCCAGTTCCACGGCGTTTGGCAAAAGCTTCTGAAAAGAGGGCGACAAATGAAAAAGAGAAGCAATGTATAGGCCCTGAAGCCCTTGTTCAGCCAACACCTGCCGACACAATCCCAGTCGATAGGAGCCGATAATTTGTTCGCGCTCTTCATCCCACAGGACAATGTGGTGATAAAAGCGATCGAATTCATCCACGTCGATTTTTTTTCCGGTTCCTTCGCCTACCTTGCGAAAAGTCAATTCGCGCAGCCGTCCGATCTCTTTGATGACATGAGAGGCTTCCTTTTGCACTATGCAAAAAAGCTTTTTTTGCTCACCCGCCGTACCCAACATCTGACTTTGGGAGAGCTCTTTTTTCAATAGCTTAGGATCTACCGGCGGAATGACGGTTTGTTCTGTGCGGAAGATGGGTTTTTTCTTCGGCAGCCGGTAAACATGACTGCGCAATAGACGGGTTTGCCGGCCGATGGAAATAAGGGAATGCCTAAATGCGGACTCTGGTATAGGATCGCCGATGGTCAGCGCTATCGTTTTGCCTTTCTTGGCAAATATTTCCCGTGCCAGAAGAAATGTGGAGAACGGCTTGTAGATCAGCGAGATAATATAAAACAAAAGCGAATTCCGGCCGTGGACATAAATCGGTAAAACGGGAGCGCCGTATTTTTGCGCAAAGTGGATGGGGCCGCGCAACCATTTTTTATCGCGTATGCCTGACCAGGTCAACCGTGAAACTTCGGCCGCGGGGAAAAAAATGACCGCTTCATCCTGCATCAGGGCATCGCCGATGTCTTTCAGACGCTCTTTTTGCGGTCTGGAGCGAAAAATATCGAACGGCAGCAAAAGTTCATGCAGTTGTTCGATGGACAAAAGCACGTCATTGGCGACGATTTTGACGTCGCGGCGAACATCGCCGACGGCCTTGAGAACGGCAAGGGCATCCAGCGCGCCGAGCGGATGATTGGCCACGCAGACCAATTTGCCCTCACGCGGGATACGGAGACGGTCTTTATCGGATACCGTATAGCCGACATCAAGCTCTTCGAAAACCGCCTCAATGAACTCGAGGCCTTTAAGATCGGCATGCGCGGAAAGGAAACGTTCAATTTGCTGCAGCTGAAGAATTCGTGAAAGGAAGGCTAAAATTAAATGACGCAATAAAGCAGGAGTATTCCGGAGGAATTTCGGATTTTTGCTGTTAATGATTTCGGAAAGGTTGATGGAATTCATTCAAGTCCTGTTTATCGTTTGTAAATCAAGATAAGCATCCCCGCAAGAGTGTTCAAGAATTTTTTCAAATTTAACGAAATCTTGATATGGAATTGACAATCCGTTTCATGTCGATCTTTTGCTTTGATTCTCAAGAATCGATGAGGGAAAACAAAATATTGATTTTAAGGCGCGCAAAAGTTATATTAACTTGTTTAAAAAGGCGGAGGTTGCTGTCGGCATGGGCAGAATCATTGCAATTGCCAATCAAAAGGGAGGTGTCGGCAAAACGACGACGGCCGTCAATCTTGCGGCTTGTCTGGCGGTAGCCGAATATCCGACGCTGCTTGTCGACATGGATCCGCAGGCCAACAGCTGCAGCGGCTTGGGTATCGATTCGCGCAAGCTGGAGCGCACGGTTTACGATGCATTAATCAACGAGGCGGATGTTCGGGAGCTGATCCTGGATACGGAGCTCAAGTTCCTCAAGCTGTTGCCCTCTTCGCAGGATCTGGTGGGCGCCGAGGTGGAGCTGGTGACCGCCATGTCGCGCGAATACAAGCTGGCTCGAGCTTTGGAAAATATCCGCAACGACTATCGATACATCATCATCGATTGTCCCCCGTCGCTGGGGCTCCTCACCATCAACGCGCTGACGGCGGCCGACTCGGTGCTGATGCCGATCCAGTGTGAATATTACGCCCTGGAAGGATTAGGTCAGCTGCTCAATACCATTCGGCTGGTGCAGAAGAACCTGAACAAAAAGTTGGAAATCGAGGGCGTCCTGTTGACCATGTACGATGCCCGATTGAACCTTTCGCGCCAAGTAGCAGCGGATGTGCGAAAATATTTCGATGGACGCGTTTTCGAAGCCGTGATCGCCCGCAACGTTCGTTTGAGCGAAGCGCCGAGCTTCGGCAAACCGATCATCCTTTACGACGCCGTTTCTAAAGGAACGGAACACTATATGGCTTTGGCGGAGGAAATTCTCAAGCATGACGAACAGGAAGGCGCTGGGAAGAGGACTGTCGGCGTTACTCCCTGACGTGCCCGCTGAAAGTCAAGCAGACAGCTCCATACAATTCATTCGCGTAGACCGGATTTCCCCAAACCCATTTCAACCTCGCGAAGTTTTTGATCCGCAAAAGCTGGACGAATTGGCGCGATCGATCGCCGAAAAAGGAGTGGTGCAGCCGATCACCGTGCGGCGATACGGCGACGGCTATCAGCTGATTGCCGGCGAGCGCCGGCTGCGCTGCGTACGCGAGTTGGGCGTCGAAAAAATTCCGGCCTATATCCTCGAGGTCAACAGCGATGAAGAGATGATGGAGTTGTCCATCATCGAGAACATTCACCGCGAGGATCTGAATCCGATCGATATCGCCAACGGGTATCGACGGCTGATCGAAGAGTGCCGGCTGACGCAGGAGCAGGTGGCGCAAAAGGTCGGCAAGGATCGGGCGACGGTCGCCAATTTTCTACGGCTGTTGCGGCTGCCGAGGCCTATTCAGGAAAGCACTCAGGCGGGTGAGATTTCCATGGGACATGCTCGCGCTCTGCTGGCTTTGGAAGATGCCGAGCAGCAGATCGACCTATGGAAAAAAATCGTTCGTCACGGCTGGTCGGTTCGTCAGGTCGAGGAGGCGGTGCGAAAGTTGAATGCGCCGCGTGATGATAAAAAGCAAGAGCCCGCGGAAAATCACCGCGCTTATTTCGAGGATTTGGAAAATCGGCTGCGCACGCGACTGGCGACTAAGACGACTGTCCGTCGGCGCGGCCGCGGCGGAGTCATCGAAATCGAATATTATAATGATGAAGATCTGGATCGACTCGTCGGCCTTATCCTCGGTGAAGCTTAGGAAAGCGAATGCCTGAACTCAAGCATAAATCCGTCCGCCATCGGAATTTCTACCGCGTCCTGGTCATCCCCGATGATAAGGATGAGCCGAAGGCGCTCAGCATATCCATGAAGCATCTCAAGCTGCTGCGCATTATTGCCGCAGCGCTGGTGCTGCATATCCTGCTCGGCTTTTTCTTTTATTTTGCTTACTATCGTCTGCATAAAAAGCATGCCATGCTGCTGGTCGCCAACCGGCAATTGGAGGAAAACAATCTCCGCATCAACAAACTGATGGCCGACTTTCAGGCCTTGGAAAGCTATCAGGAAAGGATACGCCGAGCGCTGGGCGTGGGAAACTCGGCTGAACTTGCCGGCGGCGAGCTGATTGTGCCGCAGGAAAAAGCTTCTGTACCGCCGCTTTCTGTTCGGCCTATTTCGCGGCAGCGGGTAAGCTCAGGCATGCAGAGAGGAGAGGCGCCTGCCGTGCGGACACAGCCTGCTCTCCTGCGCAGCAGCAGCAGCGCCGAACATGACCTCTATGCCAATCTGCCGACCCTTCTGCCTGCGAACGGCATTTTGACGACTCATTATCAAAACGACCTTTTCGGCGGCGCCATACAGCATCGCGGTGTTGATATTGCCTGCAACGAAGGTGACGTCATCCGTGCCGCCGGCGACGGCGTCGTCATCTTTGCCGGCTGGACCTTCGATCTCGGCAATTTGGTCATCCTCTATCATGGCAACGGGTATTATACCTACTACGGCCATGCGCAGCAGCTGCTCGTCATGCGCGGCTCGGGTGTGAAAAAGGGCGAGGTTATTGCCTTGGTGGGCAACACCGGCATCAGTTCCGCGCCTCACCTGCATTTCGAAATATGGAAAGACGGCGTATCGCTCGATCCAAAGGACTATATTCTCGAATTGGCAAATATCGACTAACTCATCCAACGGAAGGGCCATGAAGAACGAAACGAAACCCGGCGACTTGAGCACGATCTTGGGAAAAGGATCAGAATTTGAAGGCAAGATCAAGGTCGGACATACCATGCGCGTCGACGGCAAAGTCGTCGGCGACATTATCACGACAGATATGCTGATTGTCGGCAAGGACGGTTACATCCAGGGCAATATTAGCGCCAAGAACCTTGTCGTCGGCGGCAAGATCAACGGTACCGCCGAAGTCAAAGAAAAGATTGTCCTCGAATCAAATGCCGAATTTCACGGCGATATGAAGACGTCCCGTTTGGTGATCGACGAAGGCGCCATATTCGACGGCCGCTGCTCGATGAAGGAAGGCGCGCCCGCAAAACCTAAAGAAGCATAAGCGTTCAAAAATTCTTTCCGATCATCGACAAAAGACGCCAGGATTCTATATCGATCTCGGTCTTCAGTTCACCTTAGCGGTCCTTATCGGCATGGGGACGGGGTACTATTTGGATAAGCAATGGGAAACCCGTCCTTTTCTTATGCTGGTTGGGCTTTTATTAGGTGCGGCTGCAGGTTTTTTGAACGTTTATCGCGGTGTGTACGGGCGATCGACGCGCCATCGTGATTAAGGTTTGGCTCTTGCGGAGACCAAGCCGGCCGGCGATTTGTACAAACATCACGTTTTTGGCGATTTAAATGCATGTTCCAGCGGAAGCCTGGGCGGCGGCTTTAACCGCAGCCGCCATGGGCGTACAGAGCTATTTTGCCTACCGGCGCATTCTGGAAGTTGAAACCGTACGCTTTTTTCGCCTTCTTTTCGGAAGCACAATGGCCAAGCTATTTCTGTTCGTTTTCGTCCTTTTTTCGACCTACCGGCTGAACGGCTGGTCGACGGCACGATTTGTCTTTTTTTTTATGCCATTTTACCTTTTTCTGACGATTTTAGAGATTCGATTCGTTTTAAAGAAAATGAAGCATCACCGTCGTGTTGACTGAAGCTTTACATGATTCGTTGGCGGCAGCCGAAAGCACCGACGGCGCCGCATACATCATGGCGCATTTGGTGCCTCATCCCATCGTGAAAGTGCCGACGGTGCTTGGGGTAGATTTGACGCTGACCAATCACGTCATTGCTATTTTCGTCACCGCTGCCTTATTGACGGCGATGTTTTTTTACTCGTTTAGAAAAAAGAAAGAGGTGTACACCGGTTTGGCCGGTGCTCTGGAAGCCGTTGCAGAGTATCTTATGAAGGAAGCCATTCGGCCGAATCTGGGCGCCGATGCCAAAACCTACGCTCCCTATCTGTTGACGGCTTTTTTCTTTATTTTGGTCTGCAATCTGTTAGGACTCGTCCCGTTCGGCAACACCGCCACCGGTAACATCAGCGTGACATTGACGCTGGCGGCGATGACGCTTCTGGTCGGCGTGTTTGCAGGCATCCGCAAACACGGCTTAAAGTACTTTGCGCATTTCATTCCTTCCGGCCTGCCGTGGTTCATCGTGCCGATTATGCTGCCGGTCGAGATAATCAGCTTGTTTTCCAAGCACCTTGCCTTGGCGATCCGATTGTTCGCCAACATGATCGGCGGCCACATCACCATTCTGGCTTTGATGGATACGATCTTTATCTTTCACGAGTGGATCGTTTCGCCGTTTCCTTTGATTTTGGTTATTTTTGCCAGCACCCTCGAAGTTTTGATCGCTTTTATACAGGCTTTTGTATTTACTACTTTGTCGTCTGTTTTCATTGGTAGCGCTCTATCTGAAGAACATTAACTGATACGGAGGAAAAATGGATTCGAATGCGTTGGCCTATGTAGCCGCGGGCATCGGAGCCGGCATTGTGACGATTGGTGCGGCGCTCGGCATCGGAAAAATCGCCTCAGCGGCAGTGCACAGTATTGCGCGGCAGCCGGAGGCATCCGGTGAGATTCGCGGTGCCATGATCATTACCGCCGCCATGCTCGAAGGTGTTGCCCTTCTGGCAGCAGCCGTATGCTTTATGCTGAGCATCAAATAATACGATAATGTTATGGAACTTTTAACGCCTCACGTCGGCACCATTTTTTGGACGGCCGTCACCTTTTTTGTTATTCTCTTTATTCTCTATCGCTACGGCTGGAATCCGATCCTTCAACTGCTTGATGAGCGGGAACGGAAAATTCGCGAATCGCTCGAAATCGCGGAGCAGTTAAAGGTGCAGGCAGAGCGGAGCGCCGAGGAACGCCGCCGCATCATCGAAGCGGCGCAAAAAGAAGCGATGGGGATCATCGAATCGGCGCATACGGCCGCAGAGAATTTGCGGCAGGAAATCGTGGCTAAAGCGCAGCAGGATGCTGCAGCGCAGCTGGAGCACGTCAAGCAGGAGATTCAAGCCATGCGCGAGCAGGCGCTGCGCGACATTCGTCAAACCGCCGTAGAGCTGTCGTTGGCCTTGACCGAAAAAGTGATCGGCACTTCTCTGGATCGCCGCGCGCATGAATCCCTGATCGATGAAACACTCGCCGAAATAGGTAAGCTGAATTGATAGGCACTGCAGGCGCAAAACGATATGCGGCGGCGATTTTCGCTCTCGCCGTAGAGCAGCAGATTGTCGAACAGATCCATGAGGATCTGCATGATTGGCACCGTCTGCTTTGTGAGCATGGCCTTTTACGTGCTATTTTCTATTCGCCGCAGGGGGATCGCGGCGCTCGGCAGGAACTGATCCAGGAGCTTTTGCGCGGCAAAACCTCGGCTCTCCTTATGCGTTTTCTTCAGCTGTTGATGGAAAAGAATCGTCAACACCTTTTTGATGCGGTGGTATACGAGTTCGATCGGCTTTTTCGCCGATGGAAAAACCAGCTGTCGGTCAAGGTAACGACGGCATTTGAATTGAATGATGAGCAGCAGAAAAAGCTGAAGGAGCTTTTGGCGCAAAAGTGGCATAAAGAAATACTCTTGGAAGTTCACGTCGATGCCGGTCTGCTCGGCGGGTTGATTCTCGAAGCCGACGGCCGAAGAATTGACCTTAGCTTGAGATGCCGGTTGGAGCAACTTAGGCGGCATCTTAATGCCAACCTGCTCTCGTAAGGAGGGAAGTTTTGATCCTTAACTGCCAGGAAAGATATGCAAATTAGTCCGGAAGAAGTCACCAGCGTTCTGAAGAAAAAGATCGCCGCTTTTGACCTGGAAACGGAAACCGAAGAGATCGGCTATGTTCTGCAGGTTGGGGACGGCATAGCGCGCGTTTACGGACTCGATCGCGTCATGTCCATGGAGCTCGTCCAGTTTCCGCACGACGTATACGGCCTGGCGCTGAACTTGGAAGAAGACAGCGTCGGCTGCATTTTATTCGGCGCCGACGATCAGATCAAGGAAGGCGACGTCGTTAAACGTACCGGTCGAGTGATCGAGGTTCCGGTAGGAGAGGAACTGCTCGGCCGCATCGTCGATCCGTTGGGGCGACCGCTCGACGGCAAGGGGCCGATTGCCGCCAAAGCGGCGCTGCCGGTGGAGCGCAAGGCGGTCGGTGTGGTGCAGCGTCAGCCGGTCAAGGAGCCGCTCCAGACCGGCATCAAGGCCATCGATGCCATGGTGCCGATCGGCCGCGGCCAACGCGAACTGATCATCGGAGATCGACAAACCGGCAAGACGGCATTGGTGATCGATACTTTTATCAATCAGCGCGACAGCGACGTTTACTGCATTTATGTGGCCATCGGCCAAAAAGCCTCGACGATCATGCAGTTTGCTGCCGCCTTGGAAGAGCACGGGGCTTTGCACAAAACGATCATCGTTGCGGCTCCCGCCGATTCTCCTGCGGCCGTTCAATACATTGCTCCTTATGCCGGCACGGCCATGGGCGAGTATTTCCGCGACCGCGGCATGCATGCTCTGATCGCCTACGACGATCTCTCCAAGCACGCCTGGGCTTATCGACAGCTGTCATTGCTTTTGCGTCGACCGCCTGGCCGCGAGGCTTATCCGGGCGATGTTTTTTATCTCCATTCCCGTTTGCTCGAAAGATCCGCCAAACTTTCGGACGAGCTGGGCGGCGGTTCTTTGACCGCGCTGCCGATCATCGAAACGCAGGCAGGCGATTTTTCCGCCTATATTCCGACCAACGTCATCTCGATCACCGACGGTCAGATCTATCTCGAACCCGATCTCTTTTTTGCCGGCATTCGACCGGCCATTAACGCCGGACTTTCCGTTTCGCGCGTCGGCGGTCACGCGCAAATCCAAGCGATGAAAAAGGTGGCGGGAAGCCTGCGGCTCGAGCTGGCGCAGTACCGTGAGCTCGAAGCGTTTGCCAAGTTCGGCTCGGATTTGGACAAAACAACGCAGCAGCAGATCGATCGCGGTCGTCGCCTGGTCGAGCTGCTGAAGCAACCCCAGTTTGCCCCCATGGCGGTAGAAAAGCAGGTGGCGGTCATCTTTCTAGGCACCCAGGGCTTTCTCGACGGTGTGCCGGTGGAGCGCGTGTCCAAAGTCGAACGCATGTTTCTCGATTACCTGCAGGGAACTCATCCTGAGATTCTGGAAGAGTTGCGCTCCAAAAAGGTTTTGGACGACGATCTGCAGGCACGGCTGAAAAAGATCTGCGAACGTTTTGCGGAAGGGTTGGCTTAATCATTAACCATGGCAACGCTTCGCGACATACGTCAGCGCATTAGCAGCTTGAAAAGCACGCAGAAAATTACGCGCGCCATGAAAATGGTTGCGGGCGCCAAGATGCGGCGTGTGCAGTTGCAGTTGGCCGCCGGCCGCGACTATGCGGAAGAGCTTCTGACCGTTACGTCTATTGCAGCAGGATCGAAACGGGATCATCCGCTGCTGCTAAAGCGTCGACGGGAGCGCATTTGCTATGTGTTGATCACCGGCGACCGCGGCCTGTGCGGCAGCTTTAACGCCAATCTCATTCACACCGCTGAAGAGGAACTGGAAAAATACAAAGATCGCCAACCTCTGTTGGTGACGATCGGGCGTAAAGGCTATGAGCATTTTTCAAGATTGCAGGTTCCCTCGTTAAAGTCGCATAATGACTTTTTCAATCATCTGAACTGCAAACTTGCCGGTCAAATAGCCGGCTCCCTCATGCACCTCTTTTTGACCCGGGAGGTTGACCAAATTTGGGTGATCTATCACGAATTTCACTCCCTTTCGCAGCAGGGAGTCGTGGTGCGACCGTTACTGCCTTTGCCTCTACCGAGACCACCGGCAGGTTCCGGATTTCTTTTTGAACCTCGGCCTGCGGATCTGGTGGAGACCTTTGCACCCAAAGCCGTAGCGGCGTTGCTGTATCGTATGCTGCTCGAGTCGTTTACCGCCGAGCAGGCGGCGCGTATGGCCGCCATGGAGCAGGCAACGGA
Organism: candidate division KSB1 bacterium; assembly: GCA_034505495.1. Lineage (NCBI taxonomy): Bacteria > Pseudomonadati > Candidatus Zhuqueibacterota bacterium. Next base: position 60,486 of record JAPDQV010000011.1, read on the forward strand.
AAATGCGGAGGAAATGATCCGCGAGCTTGTACTCTTTTATAACAAAGCTCGCCAAGCTGCGATTACCAAAGAGTTGAGTGAAATTGTCGGCAGCGCCGAAGCGCTGCGGCAATAGTCCTGTTGGAGAAATCAATGGAAAATTTCGGCAGAATATTGCAAATCATCGGTCCGGTTGTGGATGTCGTGTTTGATTCGGGCAAGTTGCCGGACATTCGGCATGCCTTGGAAATCCGGCGCAGCGACGGCAGTCGATTGGTATTGGAAGCAGCTCAGGATTTAGGGGAAAACACGGTTCGCTGCATCGCCATGGATTCAACCGACGGCCTTCAGCGCGGCGAAAAAGTATTTGATACCGGCCGGTCGATCACGGTGCCGGTGGGGCGCGAGACGCTCGGCAGGATGCTTAATGTCGTCGGTGAACCGATCGATGAACTGGGTGAGATCAAAGCAAAGGAATGGTGGCCTATCCACCGCCCGGCGCCCAAGCTCGAAGAGCTCGAAACCCGCACCGAAATCCTGGAGACGGGTATCAAGGTCATCGATCTGCTCGAACCGTATGCCAAAGGCGGGAAGACAGGCCTTTTCGGCGGCGCCGGCGTGGGAAAAACTGTGCTCATCCAGGAGCTGATCAACAACATTGCCGTCCATCGCGGCGGGTTTTCGGTTTTCGGCGGCGTCGGCGAACGTACGCGCGAAGGCAACGAGCTGTACCGCGAGTTCCAGGAAAGCGGCGTGATCGACATGACCAATTTATCCAACTCTAAAGTGGCCATGGTCTTTGGCCAGATGAACGAGCCTCCGGGAGCACGCTTGCGCGTCGCTCTTTCGGCTTTGACCATTGCCGAGTATTTTCGCGACGTCGAGAATCGGGACGTCTTGTTCTTTATCGACAATATATTTCGCTTTACGCAGGCCGGATCCGAAGTTTCTGCTCTCCTCGGACGCATGCCCTCGGCCGTCGGCTATCAGCCCAATCTGGCCACCGAGATGGGGCAGCTGCAGGAACGCATCACCTCGACCAAAAAAGGCTCCATTACCTCGGTTCAGGCTGTCTATGTGCCGGCCGACGACTTGACCGATCCGGCGCCGGCGACTACTTTCGGCCATCTCGACGCCACTACGGTTCTCTCGCGGCGTTTAGCGGAGCAAAGCATCTATCCGGCGGTTGACCCGCTCGAATCGACCTCCCGCATACTCGACCCGCGCATCGTCGGCGAGGAACACTATACCGTTGCCCGTGCCGTGCAGCAGATTCTGCAAAAATACAAAGAGCTGCAGGATATTATCGCCATTCTGGGCATGGAAGAGCTTTCCGCTGAAGACAAACTGGTGGTCAGCCGGGCGCGCCGAATCCAACGCTTTTTATCGCAGCCCTTTTCCGTCGCGCAACAATTTACCGGCTTTGAAGGCCGCTATGTCAAATTGGAAGATACGATCCGCGGCTTTAAGGAAATACTCGAGGGCAAACACGACGATCTACCGGAGCAGGCTTTTTGGATGGTCGGCACCATCGAAGAAGCGGTTGAAAAAGCAAAACGGATGCGACGGTAAGGCGTTGCCGCATTCGGATGCAGCACGGAACATGCCGTTGGTAAAGAATCGGCTTTTTTCATGGCAAGACTGAAAAAAAGATATTTTCAAGTCGAGATCATTACGCCGGATCACCCGGCGATTAAACACCAGGCGGTACAGGTGATCGCACCGGGGAAGGGGGGGCTGTTCGGCGTGCTGATCAACCATGCACCGGCGATTTTTGCGCTCGAAATCGGTTTGCTCAAGGTGGAGGCGATCGGCGGCGACAAGTACTATACAATTTCCGGCGGAGCGGCATATATCACAAACAACGTCATGAAAATTGTTACCGATTCGGCGGAAGATATCGAGACGCTGGATGTTGAGAGGGCGAAACGGGCGCGCGATCGGGCGCTGGAGAGACTCAAATCCCGGCAAGAGAACATTGATCAAGTCCGTGCGAAAGCGGCGCTGGCGCGAGCGCTGAATCGCCTCAGAGCCGTCCAGCTGTTGGAATAAAAGATCATCAGCGGAATTTGAGGGGTGCAACCTTTTGGCGGGTTAGCAATGAGTAAGAAATCAGAACGACCGGAGGTAATCCAAAGTCGGCTGCGGGACGCTCTGCTCCTGCTCGGATTCTTTGCCGTAACCGCCTTTTTCTATTGGCGACTCAACCCCGAATTCATTCGTCAATGGCAAAAGCCGGAATTTTTTCTCGAATGGCGGTTCGCCAAAATGATCATAAATCGCCCCGGCGGCCTGCTCGAGTACCTGGCGGCTTTCTTTACCGAAACGTTTCTCTATCGCTTGTGGGGCGCGCTCTTTCTGGCCGCCGTGACGACCGCCGTACTTTGGATGACGCGCCGTGTGATTCTCAAAAGCACGCCTGTCTTTGCCGCGCCGATTTTTTATGCCGTGCCGGCCTGCTGCATCATAGTCCTCACCAGTCTTTACAACCACCCTCTTGAAGAAACTTTTGCATTTTTAACCTCTCTGTCGGCCCTTGACGGCTATCTCTACCTGCAGAAGAAATCCACGCCGGCTCGGACTTTTGCGGCGCTGTGGATCGCCGTTTTCCTCTATCTGGTTGCTTCCGCCGCGCTGCTGTTTTTCGCCCTGTGGGTGACCCTCTACGAAACGCTGCATCGGCGCAATTTACTCAGCCTGAGCCTCCTGCCCGTCGCCATCTTTTGGATTGCCTGGGCGGACCGCTATATCTTTCTCCAAAATCCCAATTTCGCCTTTCTGCACCTGCTGCCGTTTCATCATTCCTATAAATTGGCTTTTGCCCCCTATCTCCTCTATGCTTTTCTGCCGTTTTTGGTTGTCGTCGCGATTTTTATCCCCAAAGAGCTGGTGTCGCCGATCGAGCGATCGAAAATTTTGCGCTTTGTCCAGGCCGTCGTCGTCTGGGGGCTGGCAACAGCCGCCGCGGTTTTTTCGTTCAGTCAGTTCCATTTCGATATTCAGCAGGTGGACAAGGACGCGGCCAATCGCCAGTGGCGGAACCTGCTGAAATATGTCGAAAAGCGGCCGATCACGCACCGGCTTAATCTGTTTCAAATTTATCGCGCTCTCTATCACCAGGGAATCTTGTTGGATGAGCTGTTTTCCGTCTCACGACAGGAGAGGGCGCTTAAAAGCCTGATGATGGATAAAGATTTTGCCATGACCGCGCGTTTGGAATATGCCGATCTATTGATGGATTTCGGCCACTTGAACGAGGCGGAACATTGGACCCATGAAGCCTTGGTGCATTTCGGACAAGCGCCGGAAGTCCTCCTACGCATGGCGCAAATCAACCTCGTCAAAGGCAATAAAGCCTTTGCCGATATGTGTCTCCGTCGACTGAGCAAAACGCTCTTTTACAAGGGTGAAAGTTCGCGCCTACGAGCTGTTCTGGAAAGCAACACGCCCACATTGCCGGATTCCTATCTCGAAGGCGTTCGCCGCGTCATGTTCCGCAAAGATTTTCCGCAGTTCACCTATCGGGTACGCGTCAATCTGGAGCTGATGCACCAGAATAATCCGGAAAACCGCATGGTTTTCGAATACCTCTGTGCCTATTATCTGCTTTCCGGCAACCTTAAAGCGCTGATGTCGTGCATAGAAAAGTTCCCTTCGTTCCGTTTTCAGCGTCTTCCGCGGCACATAGAGGAAGCTGCCGTGCTTTACAATCTCATGACCCACAATCCCAAGCCGGAATCGGCCGGTTACCGTTTCAGCCGTGACACGCTTCGGCGCTTCTCCGATTATATGCAGATTTTGGCTTCCCACCGCGGAGACAGGGAGGCGGCCATGCCCGAACTGAAGAGTAAATACGGCAACACCTTCTGGTATTACCAGATGTACGTATTGCGAAAACTCATCGAGGAACAGGAAAAACCGTCGTCGGAGGAGTTGTCATGAACGGACCGGCGATTTTGCTGCTGGGGGCGCTTTTGGCATCGCGTGCCGAGTTTGCAGACATTACTCTCGCCTTCGAACGGGCGGCAACAATTTGGGCGTCCTTGTCGACGCTTTCGGGTTCTGACGTCAGTGCTTTACCGCTCAATCGTGCAGCCGTCATTTTCCCTGATTATACCGATATCGTCATTCCGCCCAATATCGCACCGCTCAATTTCATGTTCCAGGAAAAAGGAGAGCGGTATCGAGTGCGGCTGATCGGCGGAAGGAGCAAGTGGACTGTCTCTTCGCGCAGCGGAAAAATGCAATTTTCTCTCGGAAAATGGCGTCGTTTTCTGAGAAAAAATCGCGGCGCCGCAGTAAAAGTGGAATTGTTTATCCGGCGTGACGGCAAATGGTTTGCATATTCCCCGACAGAGTGGAGAATAGCCGAAGAGCCGATCGATGAAGGTTTGGTCTACCGCATCATCGATCCGGCATACCATCTATGGTCTGAGATGGGCATTTATCAGCGTAATCTCACCAATTTTGACGAAAAGCTGATCATGACCAATCGAACGGTCAAAAATGCTTGTCTCAATTGCCACTCTTTTTGCGCCGGCGACCCGAACAAATTCATGTTTCATCTGCGCGGGGGCCCCGGCACGGCGCTCATTTTGGCTGTCGACGGTCAGTACCAAACCATCGACACGCGCACCGAGCTCAATTCGTCGCCGGGGGCTTATCGCTGCTGGCATCCGAACGGCCGCTATATCGCCTTCAGCGTCAATAAAGTGGCGCAGTTTTTCCATGCCGTTGGAGAAAATCGCGATGTGTACGATTCCGCCTCGGATCTAATTCTTTACGACATCGCGACCAATATCGTCAGCACTTGCCCGCAGATCGCCGATCCGAATGAAATGGAGACCTACCCCATGTGGACGCCTGACGGGCGCACGCTCTACTTTTGCTCCGCTCCACAGGCAGACTTTTCCGATGAACTCAATCTGCCTTACGACAAGATCCTCTACAGTCTGAAGCGCATCTCTTTCGATCCGGATCAGGAAGCGTGGGGGACAGTGGAAACGGTGATCGATGCTAAAAAATTCGGGAAAAGTATTACGCATCCGTCGGTTTCTCCGGACGGACGTTTTCTGCTTTTCAGCGCCAGCGGCTACGGCAATTTTACCATTTACAAACGCGACAGTGATCTCTATATGATGGACCTGAAATCAGGCGAATGGGGATTGCTGCCGGTCAATTCGGATCAGGTCGACAGTTACCATTCCTGGTCGAGCAACAGCCGTTGGTTTGTGTTCAGCAGCAAGCGGCATAATTTGGTCACTGCAAGGCCTTATTTCGTTCATGTCGATGAAAAAGGCGGCGTCAGCAAGCCTTTTATCATGCCGCAAAAGGATCCCGAATTCTATTTGAATTTTATCAAAACCTATAATGTACCAGAATTGGTTAAAAAGCGCGTCCCCTATCGGCCGCAAAAGCTGACCCAGGCCGCTTACCGCAAGGCGGAAAAGGCCAAGGCCAAGTCCGGTATAAAGTCTACCGAGCGATCCGCCGAGCCTGAAACCACACCTTGGCCCTGGCAGCCGACGCAATAAGCTTGTGATTTCGAGATATTCTTTTAAATTCTATTGCTTTTTGCGGGCATTGATTAAAGCAACGAGAGCGAGCACATGAATCGGCGACCTCAAAACAGCGAAAGGACGACCGAAAAGCCTCCCGAGAGGGTCAAACGGGAAGCCGTGTGGACAATCGTTTGGTATGCATCGTTGCTGATTTTCCTCTTTTTCTATTTTTGGCAGATCATTCGGCCGGAACTCTATTTTACCGCCCAAGAACCGGTCTTTTATCTGGATCGATATTTTTTAAAGAACTATTTTGCTTATCCCGGCGGCTTCCTTGACGGTTTTTCAGCGTTTCTCGGCAGTCTTTGCTACCAGCCGCTGCTCGGCGCTTTGTCGCTTTCGCTCCTTCTCACTGTCACGGCAGCGCTGTTCGGCGTTTATCTCCGCGCGATCGTTCCGGCAACACCGCGGTTTCTTGCTTCATTGGTGCTCATTCCTCTGCTGATGCTTTTCAGCAATTATGCCTTTCCGCCGCTTGTTCCGGCTGCCGTGATGATTGCAATGGCCGCAGCAGCTGCTCACACCAGGATCAAAACGAACCTCGGGCGATTCCTCTTCTCCCTCCTTGTCGGAACGGTTCTTTACTATGCGGCCGGAACCGCTCTCTATCTTTACGCTTTGGCAACCGCCGTCTTTGAAGTCACGCGCAAAAACGTTTGGCCGATCTTGAGCCTTGCCGTGTTATGCTTTCTGCTCCCGCTTGCTGCCGGCACACGGCTGTTCACAATTTCTCCCCATTTTGCTTTCACATTTCCGTTGCTTCAATATGATGAAGAGCACGCTGTTCCCTACCTGCTTTATATAACCTGGGCGATCGCCCTTTTTGTCGCCGTAGCCGGAAAACGCGTTTGGGACAAGAAAATCTTTATCAAGCCGTTTTCGCAAATTATACAGCTTTTAATTTTCCTTGCGGCGCTCAGCGCCACTGCATTTGCCGCTTTTCGCCCCGATGATCGGCAGTTTTGGCAGTTTTCTTATTTCAGCCGCATGGGCCAATGGGAAAAAATATTAAAACTGTGCGAAAAGCCGTACCTCAAGAACCAGCAGATCATGTTGGAGATCAATCGGGCGTTGGCGCAGCTGGGTCGTTTGGGCGATCGCATGTTCTACTACCGTCAACCGTTCGGCCGCGAGGGATTGTTCGTGCTTCATGACCAGGATGTATCGACGCTTTTGATCCGCAGCGATGTCTATTTCGACCTCGGTCATTACAACGCCGCACGTCAATGGGCGCACGAAGCCGCTTCGGTCCGCGGCGAAACTATCTGGAACACTCAACGCCTTGCGCTTTGCTATTTGATTCTCGGCCAAAACTCGGCGGCGGAACTCTATTTTCGCAGGTTGGAAAAATCGCTTTTTCATCGCGGCTGGGCGAAACGCTATCGGCCGTATTGGCAAGGGGAAAAGAGTCTCTTGAGCGATCGCGAATTGGCCGCAGCCGTTTCCAATAGGGTCAGCCAGGACTTTATCACCCTTGTTCTCTATCCGGAACGGGATTTTCCTCACCTTCTGCGGCAGAATCCGCGGAATCGGACCGCTTTGGATTACATGCTTGCCGATTTACTTTTGTCAAAAAAGCTCAAGGCTTTTGTCGATGAGGTCATCTCCCGCAACCTCTTGACGCGGCAAATGCCGCGTCATTATCAGGAAGCGCTGATTTTCTACGCGTCGCAGGTGCGGGATTTGCCGCCGCAGCTGCAGACCTTTAGACCCGATCGCGAGGTATTTAACGAGTTCGGAAAATTTCAGTCTCTGGCACGTCAGCATGCGGGCAACCTTAAAGCCGCTCAGGCAGAGTTCGAAAAGCAATTCGGGCACACTTACTGGTACTACCTCGTCTTTCATCCATTGGAAAAAGAATCCTAAGACGGGGAGAAAGCAATGAAAAGACATTGTAAATATATCGTCATCGCTGCCGTATCGATCACGGCCGCGTTCTCTTCCTGCCGTACGGCCGCTTTTTCGGCGAAAGGCGGAATTGCGGTCGATCGTCCGGCGCGCATCGATCCCGATTATGCCGATATCCTCATCCCGCCGAACATGGCGCCGCTGAATTTCCGCGTCAAGGAAGCGGGCGATGCGGCGGCGGTCATCGTCCGCGCACCAAGCGGCGAAGAGCTGCGCGTCACCTCCCGTGACGGCAGGATCCTGTTTCCGCTAAAGAAATGGAAGCGGATGTTGGCCGCAAATCGCGGAAAGGAGTTGATTTTCGAGGTTTTCGTACGCGAAAACGGCCGCTGGAAGAGCTATCAGCCGATTCGCAACCGCGTGGCCGAGGAGCCGATCGACGCCTATCTGGTCTATCGGTTGATCAATCCCGCTTACAAATACTGGAACAAAATGGGCCTCTATCAGCGGAATCTCGAAACGTTCGAGGAGAAGCCCATCCTGATCAACCGCATAACCGACGGCAACTGTATGAACTGCCACAATTTTTGCGCAAATGATCCGCACAAGATGGTCTTTCACATGCGTACCGGCACGGCGGGCGGCACGTATATCTTTACCGATAATCGCTGGCGTAAAGTCAGCCTCAAAACGTCGTTCAACAAAGGCGGCGCCTACCCTTCTTGGCATCCTAACGGCAGAACGATTGCTTTTTCGGTCAACGATTTGACTATGTTCTATCATGCTGTCGGCGATCCGCGCGACGTCCTCGATCGAAACTCTGATCTCGTGGTTTATCATATCGACAAAAACATGATCTCCGCCGCGCCGCAAATTGCCGACGAATACCGCATGGAGACTTTTCCCGCCTGGTCCGCAGACGGTAAAAAGCTCTATTTCTGCTCGGCGCGCGCCTTTGAATCCTACCTCGATGAAACCGGCGACCTGAGGTGGAACGAAATTCGCTATAATTTGATGCGCGTTGCGTACGATGCGGACCGTGATGAGTGGGGTGAGCTCGAAACCGTCATCGATGCGGAAAAGATGGGCAAGAGCGTCATCATCCCCAGGCCTTCGCCGGATGGCAAATATGTGATGTTCTGCTTGTCCGATTACGGCAGCTTTCCCATTTATCATCGGCAAAGCGATCTATATCTGTACGAAGAGGCTACCGGCCGGATCTATCCGCTGCCGATCAACAGCGATGAGACGGACAGCTTTCACAGCTGGTCGAGCAACAGCCGTTGGTTCGTCTTTACCAGCAAGCGGTACGATACACTGTTGGGCAAGCCCTATTTTGCACACATCGATGCCGCAGGCAATATCTCCAAACCGTTCGTTCTGCCGCAGCGTGATCCCGATTTTTATAAGCATTTCATCATCAATTACAATGTTCCGGAGTTAGCCAAGGGCGAGGTGCAGCAGCGGCTGCACGATCTGCGCCGTGTCGCTTACGGCAAGGAACTGATTCAAGCGACGCTCGATCCCCGTGTCGACGCTCGAAGACAAAGCAAGGGCAGCGATCCGGAAGCGATGTACAACCAAGCCAAAAAGAGAAAATAACCCAAACGCCGTCAACGGATGCAGGAGCTGAATGAATGACTGAACGCTATGAGGAGCAGGGGAACGGCTTTAAAGTTTACATCACGATTATCGGCGGAAATCAAGCGTATATTACCGCTTCGGTAACTTTACCCCATCGAACTGCCGAAATTGCCGCCGGCATTTATCAGACAATATACTCGGTATTGGAAAAGTATCGCCTGCAGATTGTGCACGAACGCATCTTTGGCGATTTGTCCAGTTACGAGCAAATTATCGAGGCGCGCAACCGCGCGTTTGCCCGTTTTGGGGAAAGCCTTCCCTTTACTTACATCCAAGGCAAGCCGGTGATCGACTCGGGCTTGGCCGGCGTGCAGATTCGTGCTTTTCGTCCCGAGCGGCCGGACGACGGCATTTGGGTGATTCGCTACGACGGTCGCGCCGTCGGCCGCAAGTGGCGCCGATCCGGAGCGGAGTTTTTGATGCTGCAAAACATCTACGGCAATCCGCAAATCGCCGACCGTTACCATCAAGCCTGCGACATGTTCGATCAGGCGCAGGCCGTGCTGCAGAGCGAAGGGTTGAGTTTCAAGAACGTTCTGCGTACCTGGATCTATCTTTCCAAGATTCTCGAATGGTACGGTGAATTCAATCGCGCCCGCAATGCGCGCTTTACAGAATATGGGCTTTTAGGGCTATCGGAAAAAGAGAACACCGAAGCGGAGCGTATCTATTTGCCTGCCAGCACGGGTATCCTGGGCGAAAATCCGGCCGGAGCGGCAGGAGCTATGGATGCCTTTGCCGTTCGGCCGGGCGGCGCCGGTCTGCAGATCAGCCACACCACCGGCGTACAGCAAAAGTCCCCCTACCGTTACGGCTCCGCCTTTTCGCGCGCCATGACGCTGCGCGAGCCGGACGTAAAGCACATACTGCTTTCCGGAACCGCATCGATCGACGAGCACGGCAAGACGGTGTTTATCGGCGACGTCGAAGCGCAAATTCGCAAAACATTTTCCGTCGTCGAAGCGTTGATTCGACACGAGGGCGCATCTTTACACGACGTTCATGAGGCAACGGTTTTCTTCAAGTGTCCCCAGGATTTCAGGTATTTCCCCAAAATCGCGCGCGAATTCGGCGTTGCCGACCTGCCGGCGGTTTATATTGTGGCCGATGTCTGCCGCGATGATCTTCTATTCGAATTAGATGCAGCTATTGCCGTATGAAAATCAAAAAGCCCCGCTCAAATGCAGCGGGGCTTTTTGATTTATTCCTTTTTGCGCCTGATGTAACCTTCTCGGCGCGCATATTTTTCGAGAATGCGCTGCAGCATTCGACGGCCGCGGAAAAGCCTGCTCATGACCGTACCGCTCGGCCGACCGATGATCTGGGCTATTTCCTTGTACGAAAACCCTTCTACATCCGCCAGCAGTACGACCATGCGGAAATCATCCGAGAGCTGCGAGAGGGCAGCCGTAATCTCGTCGTCAAACAGCTCCTTGTATTTGCTTTCATCAAAACCGTTCCATTCAAGCTGCTCTTCGCCTTCTTCCTCGATTTCCAGGCCGTAAGCTACTTTGTCCAATTGTACCTGCTGCGGGGTACGCACTTTTTTGCGGTACTTGTTGATAAAGGTGTTGGTCAGGATTTTAAAAATCCACGCCTTAAAGTTGGTGCCCTTTTGAAACTTGTCGAAAAAGCGATAGGCGCGGAAGTAGGTATCCTGTACCAAATCCTCCGCTTCCTGCGTGTTGCGGGTGTACCGCAAAGCGGTGCTGTAGAGTGAATCCATGTACTGAAACGCAATGGCTTCGAACTCTTGCAGCTTTTCCGCATCCTGCAGGGATACAGAAGTCTCATCCGGCATTCTGTTCTCTTCCGGCATGAGCGATTTTTGTCTGTCGTCCGTCAATAGCGAAAGATAAAAGGCTCGTAAAAGTTTGGCACCAAGCGAATTCATCACGATCGTTGGCCGAGCTGGGCATCGAGCATCAGCAGAGCCTGGCCCTGGCCGCCGCTCAACTTGAATTTGCTGACGATGCCGTCAAAAGTCGCTTCTTCCTCGACCTGCTCCGAAACGAACCAATCGAGAAACGCCTTGGAGGCATAGTCGTTTTCCTGCAACGCCAACGTCATCAGATCGTGAATGCTCTTGGTGACGGTTTTTTCGTGTTCCAATCCCAGCTCAAAAATCTGTTGGGCGCTGGAAAAATCGGTGCGCGGCTTGGCAATGGCTTCCAATGTCACCCGCGCGCCTTGCTCATTCAAATAAGAGTAAATTTTCATGGCATGGCCTACCTCTTCCTGCGCTTGATGCTTTAAAAAATTGGCCATGCCTTCGAGATTTTGATGATCTAAAAATGTCGCCATCGAAAGATAGTAATAAGCCGAATAGAGCTCTTTGTTAATTTGCTCGTTCAGCGCTTTGCTCATTTTTTCTGAAATCATGGTGAAAGACTCCCTTTTTATTGGTGATTGTCACTTTGATGCAAAAATGTCGTTCGAGATTCATGGAAAATTCGAGTGATTTTACGCCCGCCCTTTCCCTCTCTATCCCGAAAATGAGTATAAGAAAAATGTCTATAGAATCCAAACAATTTTTCACAACCCAATCACCTCGGGGAGAATAAGGTTGATGAATCATCGAATACTTAGTCTCGGAAACGTAATACAGGTCTATTGGCAAGACGGCGGCAGGCTTTAATAACTCTGCTCCTGCAGAACATGGCCGCTGAAATCGATGGTCACGGCCCGAATTGGAATCTTGCGCCGACATTGTGACGCGGCAAAGCGCGCCAGACGCAACAGGCCGCTGCAGCAGGGTACCTGCATCATCAACACCATCAGGCTTTCGATTTGGGCTTCATCAATGAGAGCCTTGATTTTTTCCACATAAATTTCCTGCCCTTCGTCTAATTTGGGGCAGGCGATTGCCAAAGATCTGCCTGCCAACCAGCGAGGGTGAAAATCTCCGGCGGTAAAAGCCGTGCAGTCGGCCGCAAGCAGGACGCCTTTGTTGCGATAATGCGGCGCTGAAGGCGCGATCAAATGCAGTTGGATCGGCCAATGGGTGAGGGCAGAAGGCTGATCAGCTTCTTTCTGCATGTCGGACTTTTCGAAATAAAAACTGCGGCTGCCTGGGCAGCCCTGATGCGGTTTGCCTGCCGGCTCAGCGCTTTCCGGCTTTTTCAGGAAACGATACGCTTCATCGTAACGGTCAGTTCGACCGTGATCCAATAAATGGTTGAGGTGCTCCGCCTCGGTATTCTCATCATGGTCGAGGGTATTCTGCTCCACTGCGGCTTTGTCAAACGGCATTGCCTCGCGTTCCGTAATGCGTATGGCGCGTTCCGGACAATGGCCGAGACAAGCGCCGAGGCCGTCGCACAAGCGGTCTTCCCGCAGTCGTGCCTTGCCGCCAATGATCTCTATGGCGCCTTCAGGACATGCCGGTATACACAGGCCGCAACCGGTGCATTTGGATTCGTCGATTTCGATGATTTGTCTTTTCATTTTTGCATCTTCTCCTTATTTTCTAAAAAATAGCCGTTGCGGTCGTGCTAATTGTTGATGTTTGTCAAGAAAATCGGAAAAATGCGGTCGAAATCATGAGCTGCTCCCGTCAAAGTTTAGAGGCATGGTTCGAACGGCTCGGATACTTTAAAGGTCTTTCACCTGCAAGTTCACACGCTGTTGCCGAAATTTGCCTTTTAAAAACCTGTAAAAAGCGTGAGATTCTTTTTAACGAGGGGCAGAAAGGCTACTCGATCTATGGCCTGCTCAGCGGCGCGGTTCAGTTATACAAGACTACCGATGACGGCAGACCATCGGTCATCAAGGTCATTCGTCCCGGCGAACTGTTTGGAGAGGTGATTCTATTCGAAACCGACCGCTACCCTGTGACGGCGGAGATGCTTACAGCCGGACGTGTTTTTCTTTTGCCCAAGCATCAATTTCTTTGTCTGCTGGAGCGTGAGGATTTTCGCAATGACTTTATCGCCATGCTGATGCGGAAACAGCGCTGGCTTGCGCAGCAGATACAATTTCTATCCGCTTACGACGTCGAAGATCGATTTTTTCTTTTTCTCAAAGATCAATTCGGCGAGCAGAAGCGTTATGATTTGACGATGAGCAAAAAGGATTTGGCCGCGGCCGTAGGAGCGACGCCCGAAACGTTGTCGCGGCTTTTAAATCGACTCGAGGCCGAAGGATGGATTAAACAGGAAGGCAAACTTTATGAGGTAAATGAGCGCGTTTGGCGGCGATACCGCTAAAAACGCGCTCGGCAGCAATCAAAGCGTGTTGATTTCAAAGGCGGGTGGTTCGGCAAGGTGCTTTTTCACGGCGCATTGATCCGCCGCACGGATCACCGCCTCACGATACTTTTCCGGGAAACCCGCCGGCAAATGTGTATCGAGAATCACTTTTTTGATCATATGCGTAACCGGATCGCTCTCCATTCGTTGGGTGATTTGCAGGCCTTCGGTTGGGATGCCGCGCTGTTTGCAAAAGCTCAATACATAAATTCCGGCGCACGTTCCGATGGATGCCAAAAAGAGCGCAAAGGGCGGCGGCGCCGAACCGTCCTGATTGGTTTCGATCACGAACGGGCCGTATTCCGCATTGACCTGCAGATTGCCGGGAAACGTCACTCTAAGATCCATTTTTCCTCCATATTTCTCTTTCTATTCTTCTTTTAGATGATCGTCTCAGGAAAAGGATTCTCTTCCGCGCATGACTCGTAACCACTGTACGCTCATCGTCCCCCAACCCTACAACTGGGAGGCTTCGCTAAAGTCGCACGGATGGTTTCAACTGCCGCCGTTTTATTGGCGCGAAGAGGAAAAGACTCTTTACTGGGCGACGGCACCCGAGGGGCGACCGGTTCTCCTTTGCGTGAAGGCGGCGGATGAAAAGATAAAGGGGTTGGAAATAACCGGAGATTTCAGTGATGCGGCGCCGGTTCTTGGCCGAATGCGTCGAATCCTAAACCTCGATCTGGAATTGACCGAGTTTTACGAGCTGTGTCGGCAGCATTCATTTTTGGCCGAGGTGCCGGTCCGCGGTTTGGGCCGCATCATGCGCTGCGAGACGGTCTATGAGGATCTCTTTAAAGGCATCTGCGGTATGAACGTACAGTGGAATCAAGCCGTCAGGATGATTCGGGCAATCGCTGCAATCGGTGATCCGGTTGAGGGCGGATCCTACCGACTGTTTCCAACGCCCCGACAAATTCTCGACGCCGGCGAGTCTTTTCTCAAGCAAGTGGGCCGCGTCGGCTACCGCAGCCGATATTTGATCGATCTGGCCGTTCGCTTTAGCGACGTCGATCTTGAAGAAATGACAAAGCAAGTCGAGGCAATGGACGGAGCCGACTGCCGACGTTATTTCGAAAGCTTTGCCGGCATCGGCCACGTCACCGCCCGCTATTTGGCGGCCCTCTACGGCCACTTTGACGAGCCGGCCGTCGACAGCTTGGTGATCAATTTTCTGGCCCGACACCGTTTCGGAGGAAGGACGCCGACTGCCAAGGAGGTGGTGCAGCTTTATGCGCCTTTTGGAAAATGGAGCTACTTGGCCTATTGGATGGAATTTATTTTAAACGACGGATGGATACCCCGTGAGCCTTGAGGAAAATCTTTTTATCCTGCTGCAGGAACATTTAACAAGACATCCTAAAATGGAATGGATTGATGTTTACAAGCTTTTGTACCAGGGAACATGCGGCGGCGAACATTTGCTCGGCGACATTCCGCGCAGCGAGACTGCGTTTTATGAAGAATGGCAGTGCACTTTTCCCAATCCACAGGAGCCGTTGATGGAACGCGTTTCCATCGACGGCAGCCGAGTCAGACTCAATTTCGGCCGCTGCCGAAGGGATCGCGCCTAACATTGTATGGGAAGCGTTTTTGCATTCGCGACGTCCTTTAAATGCCGAGCAACAGCTCGTCGAACTTTTGGCTACTTTTATGGAACTATGCCGTGAAGGCAGATTGCCCTTTGCACCGGAGCTCGTTGAAAATAAAATCAAAGAGTTGCTTGCAGCCGGCCTGCCGCCGTGCCGTCATTCGGCGGCTTATCGGGGGACCGAGCGTCCGGCATACCGGGTGGTGGAAAAAGCGGTTTTCGAAGAGATGCTTACGAGGAGACAATGCAGATGAACAAGCGCGAAGCTTATCGCTGGGCGGCCAAGCGCGTTCGTGCACAAGTCGAACGCTGCGACGATTTGATCGCCGTTCTCGCAAACACAACGGCGATTTTAAAGGAATACCATCCGAATTTTTTCTGGGTCGGATTTTATTTTGTTCGGCCCGATTATCTGGTCTTGGGGCCTTTTCAGGGGCCGCCCGCATGTGTCAAATTAAGTTATGATCGCGGCGTATGCGCCGCATGCGCCAAAAGCGGCAAACCGATCATCGTGCCGGACGTGCACACCTTTCCCGGCCATGTCGCCTGCGATGCAAGATCGAACTCTGAGATCGTCGTGCCGGTTTTCGATCGAACGGCCGAGCTGCGCGCCGTGCTCGACGTCGACAGCCAAGCCTTTGATGATTTTGATGAACAGGACGAAAAGGGGCTGACGGCCGTTGCTGCTTTGCTCGAAAAAATCTGGTAAGCCGGTTCGGCGATAAATTTCTTGTTGCTTGCAGAAATTATCAGTATATTTGATTGTTTGTTGCACAAATAATTTTATCGGATGGTCCATCACATTCCCAATATCCTCACGATTTTCCGCATTGCGATCACGCCCGTATTTATTTATGCTTTCTATCTCCCCGGTGTGGTTTGGAAGATTGTTGCGCTTTTGATTTTTATTTTCAGCACATTGACCGATAAATTCGACGGCTTTTTGGCGCGCCGTTACGGATGGGAAAGCAATTTGGGCAAATACCTTGATCCTTTGGCGGACAAAATACTTATTACCGCCGCTTTTATCTGCCTAATCGGCTACAAATATATTGACGTTTGGATGGTGGCGGTAATCGTACTGCGGGACGTTTTCGTCACCTGGCTGCGCTCCTTCGGCATCAAGAAAGGAAAACCGGTTCGCACCATGGAAATTGCCCGCTGGAAAACAGCGGTGCAGACCGTGGCCATCTATATTGCACTCGTTTTCATGATCGCCAAAGTGATGCTGAAGCACGGAGCTTACATTTCGGCGTCGCTGATCCGGGCTTTGGAAGAAATGCGCTTCGTTTGGATCGTCATGCTGATCACCACTCTCTTTACCCTCATCACCGGTGTTTTGTACTTCCTGGAAAATCGGCATCTCTTTAGAGTCGAGAATTAATCTGTCTTGTAAAAATTTCATGAAAGGGCGATGGACATGGATTCCAAAGGTACGTCATTGTACAAGATAGAAAAAGTCTGCGTCGTGCCCAGACTGCCCGAAAAGCTTCAGTTTCTACGCGAGCTTGCTTTCAATCTATATTGGACTTGGGATCCAAACTCGCGTGCGCTTTTTCGAAGGCTTGATCCTGAGCTTTGGGAAGCGGTCAATCGCAATCCGGTCTTACTGCTCGGCACCATCAGCCAGGAGAAGCTGCAGGCAGCGGCTGAAAATGAAGGTTATCTGGCCTCGATGGAGCGCGTCCGCGCCGCCTTGGCGGACTATCTTTCGCGCAAGACCTGGTATGAACAAAATTATGCTGATGAAAAGCCGTTTACGATCGCTTATTTTTCGATGGAGTACGGCCTGGCAGCGTGCCTGCCGATCTATTCAGGCGGATTGGGAGTGCTCTCCGGCGATCATCTCAAGGCTGCTTCGGACCTTGGTCTACCGTTGGTAGGCGTCGGTCTGGCCTATCAACAGGGCTATTTTCAGCAATACCTGGCGACCGACGGCTGGCAGCAGGAAACTTTTCCGATCAATGATTTTTACAACCTCCCCTTTACCCTGGAGAAGAGCGCGACCGGAGAACCGCTGACGGTTTCGGTAGAGCTTCCCGGCAGAGAGGTCTTTGCCCAAATTTGGCGGGTCGTTGTCGGGCGAGTCCCCCTTTATCTGCTGGATGCCAATATTCCGCAAAACAGTCCGGAGGACCGACTGATCACCTCGCAACTTTACGGCGGCGGAGAAGAGATGCGCATTCGGCAGGAAATTCTACTCGGCGTAGGCGGAATGCGGGCATTGCGTGTTCTCGGCATCCGTCCTCAGGTCTGCCATATGAACGAAGGCCATTCGGCGTTTTTGGCTTTGGAGCGGATACGTACCTACCTGGAGGAGCATCCGGGCGCCGATTTCGATCAGGCATTTGCCGCCACCCGCGTCGGCAACGTCTTTACCACGCATACGCCGGTGCCGGCAGGAATCGACCGCTTTGATCCCGCCATGGTGCGTTACTATCTTGAAGCCTATTGCAGGAGCCTCGATTTGCCTTTCGATCGTCTGATGCAGTTGGCCGGCAGAAAAGAAGGGGAGGACAAGTTCAACATGGCGATCTTTGCCATTCGGATGGCTGGGGGCTGCAACGCCGTAAGCAAGCTGCACAGCCGCGTATCGCGCAGTATGTGGCGGCATTTGTGGCCGGATCTGCCGACCGATGAGGCGCCGATCGGCTACGTAACCAACGGTGTGCATGTGCGCAGCTGGATCTCGCACGATTTGTCGGAGCTTTTCAGCCGTTATCTGCACCCCACCTGGTACCGCAATCCGGTCGATCCGGACATTTGGGAGCGCATCGATCAGATACCCGATGTCGAGCTCTGGCGCACGCACGAACGTCGGCGCGAACGGCTCGTCACCTTTGCCCGCAAACGACTGCAGGATCGTCTCAAAGGATTGGGAGCCTCTTCAAGCGACATCGAGCGGGCCGCTGAAGTCCTGCAGCCGGAAGCACTAACCATCGGATTTGCGCGGCGGTTTGCCTCTTACAAGCGCGCCTACCTTTTGTTTTCCGATAAAGAACGACTGCGACGCCTGCTGAACGACCCGGCCAAACCGGTGCAGGTTATCCTGTCCGGGAAAGCGCATCCGTTGGATCGCGAAGGTAAAGAAATTCTGCGCAGCATCATGAGCATTGCCAAAGAGGAAGAATTTCGCGATAAAATCGTCTTTATCGAGAATTATGATATGCGCATCGCCGCCTACATGGTGCAGGGCGTGGATGTATGGCTGAACACGCCGCGTCGCCCGCGCGAGGCCAGCGGTACCAGCGGCATGAAGGCCGCCGCCAACGGTGCCTTGAATCTCAGCATTCTGGACGGTTGGTGGGATGAAGCGTATGCCATGAACCCCGGCATCGGTTGGGCGATCGGCAAAGGCGAAGAAAACTATCGCGACGAAGGGGAACAGGACCGCATCGAAGCTGAAGAACTCTACCATCTTTTGGAAAATCACGTCATACCTCTCTTTTATCAACGGGGGAGCGGAGGCGTGCCGCGCGAATGGGTTAAAATGATGAAAGCCGGCATGAAGACGGTTTGCCCCTACTTTAATACCACGCGCATGGTAAGAGAGTACTTTACCGACTATTATCTTCCCGCTTGCCGCCGCCTCCGCCGGGTCGACGACGAGCAGGGGAAAATCATCAAAGATTTTGTTTCATGGCAGCATAAAGTGGAACAAAACTGGGATAATGTTGAAGTCATTTCTCTATCCGTCGACTCCGGACGAGACGTTGAAATCGGCAGTGAGGTGGAAGTGCTTGCCCGCGTCCGGCTCGGCTCTTTACAGACGGACGATGTAATGGTGCAGGTCTATTACGGCCGTGTGGGCGAAGAAGGCGATTTGAAAGACCCGCAAACGGCCGAGATGCGGCCCAACGGCACTCCGAGCGACGGCGTCGTGCTCTATCAAACCTCGCTCAAGACCACGACTTCCGGCCAAATGGGCTTTACTGCAAGGGTTTTTCCACGCCACCAGCTGATCGAACACCCGGCTGAAACGGGACTGATCAAATGGTATCGCAGAGACGCATAATTGCGGGATTAGCGCTAATTCAGCAGGATGCCGGGTTTATTCGGATCATAAAAAAAGGCGGCTCAAAGGGCCGCCTTTTTTGATTTGCAGGGTCAGAGGACGTAATCGCGGAAATCGTTGAGAGCCTTCATGTAATTGGCGCGCTCGAAGACCGCAGGTTCGGCAACCGCCTTTTGGCTCATGCTGCCCTTAAGGGTGCTCAAAGAATCGTATTCTTTTTCCTCCAGCCACTTTTCCATACCTTTGAGGATCGTTCCGAGATAGGCGGGACCGTTTTTGAGCAGCGCGGCGCAGACCTGGACGACGTCCGCACCGGCGGCAACCATCTTGAGGGCGTCCATCGCCGTATGCACGCCGGTGGTACCGGCAAGACTTGCCTTGACCTTTCCGTAAAGAATGGCGATCCAGCGCAGCGGCAGCCGCAGGTCTGCGGAGGTGCTGAGCACGACTCCGGGAACTACTTCGAGATTTTCCAAATCCAAATCCGGCTGATAGAAACGATTGAACAGCACAAGCCCGTCGGCGCCGTCGTCATCCAATTCCTTCGCCATGCGGGCTAAGGAGCTGAAGAATGGATGCAGTTTAACCGCCACGGGGATGGTCACGTTGGATTTGACGGCGTTGAGAATAATGCGGTACTGATTCTCTATTTTTCGACCTTCCTGATTCGGGTCGGTGGCGAGAAAATAGATATTCAGCTCCAGAGCATCGGCTCCGGCTTCCTGCATTTTTTTAGCATAGTCGATCCATCCGCCTGCCGAAACGCCGTTCAGACTGGCAATGATCGGAATCGACGTCGCCTCTTTGGCGCGACGGATGTGTTCAAGATATTCCTCCGGACCGAGGTTATATTCTCCGACCTCCGGAAAATAGCTGAGCGCTTCTGCAAAGCTGCCGGTACCGCGATCAAGGAAATAATTCAGCTCTTCCTGTTCAAAAGCGATCTGTTCCTCAAAAAGCGAATAGAGAACGACGGCGGCAGCGCCGGCGTCTTCCAGCTTTTTGATGCCGTCCAGGGTTTTGGATAACGGCGAGGCGGACGGCACCAGCGGATTCTTGAGCTTCAAGCCCATGTATGTAGTCGACAAATCCATATTGGGTTTCCCCTTCTTTTGCTTACCAGTCAAATCAGCGGCGCCGCCGCGGCGACGCCGCACCCACTCAGTTATTGCTGCTCGGCCGGCCCTTGGACCGCCATGTTTGCCCACATTTCGTACAGCTTCCAGCGTTCGCTGACGCTCCGCTGTGCCGCTTCGAGAAGCATCTTGGCCCGTTCGGGTTGGGATTTGGTGAGCATCTTGAAGCGGGTCTCGTTGTAGGCGAATTCTTCATAAGAAATGCTCGGCGCCTTGGAATCGAGCTTGAGCGGATTTTCTCCTTTGGCGGCCAACGCCGGATTATAACGGAAGAGCGGGTAATGACCGGATTCGACCGCTCTCTTTTGCTCTTCCATGCCTTTTGACATCGTAATGCCGTGCGCAATGCAATGAGCGTAGGCAATGACCAGGCTTGGGCCGTCGTAGGCGTCCGCCTCCAGCAAGGCCCGAACTACGCCGAGGTCATTGTAACCCATGGCTACGCGCGCAACATAGATGTTGCCGTAGGTCATGAAAATCATGCCCATGTCTTTTTTCGGCATCGGCTTACCGGCGGCGGCGAATTTAGCGACCGCGCCCAATGGAGTCGACTTGGACATTTGGCCGCCGGTATTGGAGTAGACTTCGGTATCGAGCACGAGGACATTGACGTTGCGGCCCGAAGCCAGCACATGATCGAGTCCGCCGTAACCAATGTCGTAAGCCCAGCCGTCGCCGCCGAAAATCCAGACGCTCTTTTTCACCAAATAATCAGCCAGTGAATTCAGGTGCTGAGCCTCAGGCGATTTGATCGTCGCCAGCTTTTTCCGCAGTATTTCCACGCGCTCACGTTGAGCATAGATGCCTTCTTCAGTCGATTGATCGGCCCTGATCAGCTCATCGACGAGCGTCTCTCCGATTTGCGGCGCCAGCTTGACCAACAGCTCTTTGGCGTACTCGTTGAATTTATCCAGCGTCAATCGAAAACCAAAGCCGAACTCGGCATTGTCCTCGAACAGCGAGTTAGACCAGGCCGGTCCGCGGCCTTCGGCGTTTTTGGCATAGGGAAAAGTCGGCAGGTTGCCGCCGTAAATCGACGAGCAGCCGGTGGCATTGGCGATGATCAGCCGATCGCCGAACAGCTGCGTCACCAGCTTGACGTACGGAGTTTCACCGCAGCCGGCGCATGCGCCCGAGTATTCGAACAGCGGCCGCAGGAACTGCGATCCCTTGACGGTGTTTACTTTAACCAGCCGACGATCCATGTCGGGAATACGGTCGAGGAAGAACTGGTAATTGATGCGCTCCTGCTCGCGAATCGGCGGCTGCGGCACCATATTAATGGCCTTCTTGCCCACCTCTTTTTTGTTCTTCGCCGGACACACCTCGACGCACAAGGAGCAGCCGGTGCAGTCTTCCGGAGCCACCTGCAGAGTATAGACCCATCCTTCGGGAAAATCGCCGCCGCGCGCTTTGGTCGATTTGAAGGTCGGCGGCGCATCCTTTAACAGCGCCGGGTCATAGGCCTTTTGCCGAATGGCGGCATGCGGACAAACCATCACGCATTTGCCGCACTGAATGCAGGTCTCCGGATCCCACTCCGGAATCTCCAGGGCGATGTTGCGCTTTTCGTATTGGGTGGTCGCCGTGTCAAAGGTTCCGTCGCAGCTGAAGGCGCTGACCGGCACCTCGTCGCCCTTGTTGATGACGATCTTGGCGACGACGTTCTTGACGAACTCGGGGGCATTTTCCGGCACCGGCGGCCGCAGCTCGATGGTGCTGGTTACCTTGTTCGGAATCTTGACTTCGTACAAATTCTCGAGCGTCTGGTCGACCGCCATATAGTTTTGCTGCACGATTCGGTCACCCTTGGCGCCGTAGGTCTTTTTGATGGCGTTTTTAATGTACTGGATGGCTTGATCCTTCGGCAGCACGCCGGAAATGACAAAAAAGCAGGTCTGCATGATCGTGTTGATGCGCACGCCCATGCCGGTCTTTTTTGCTACGTCATACGCATCGATGACGTAGAATTTGATCTTCTTTTTCAAAATTTCTTCCTGATAGACGCGCGGCAAAGAGTCCCACGCCTTATCCGGCCCGGCCTGCGTGTTCAGCAGGAATGTGGCGCCTTCCACCGCTTTTTCCAGCAGGTTGAATTTTTCGAGGAAGAACTGCTGATGACAGGCGATGAACTGGGCGCGGTCGATCAGGTAGGTGGAACGAATCGGCCGCGGGCCGAAGCGCAGGTGCGAAACGGTCACTGAACCGGCTTTTTTCGAGTCATAGACGAAATAGCCTTGCGCATAGTTGTTCGTCTCTTCGCCGATGATTTTGATCGAGTTCTTGTTGGCGCCGACTGTGCCGTCCGAGCCAAGGCCGTAAAAGATGCCGCGGAAGACGTCGTCGGGCTCGGTGGAGAAGGAGGGATCGTACGCAAGGCTGGTATGCGTAACGTCATCGTTGATGCCGACGGTGAAATGATTCTTGGGCGTCTTTTGGCTCAAATTGTCGAAAACCGCCTTGATCATGGCCGGTGTGAATTCTTTCGAAGAGAGGCCGTAGCGTCCGCCGACCACCTTGGGCAGGGCGAAAGGCAAAGTGCCGTTGTTGTAGGATTCGGTGAGGGCGGTCACCACATCAATGTAGAGCGGTTCGCCGGCAGCGCCCGGCTCTTTGGTGCGGTCCAGCACGGCAATCGATTTGACCGATTTCGGCAACGCCTGGATGAAATGCTCGACCGAGAAAGGCCGATAGAGATGGACTTTGACCACCCCGACCTTTTCACCGCGGGCATTGAGGTATTCGACCGTCTCATGAGCCGCTTCGGCACCGCTGCCCATCAGCACGATGATCCGTTCGGCATCCGGCGCGCCGATATAGTCGAACAGATGATACTGCCGACCGACAAGGGCGGCAAATTTGTCCATAGCTTTTTGGATGATGGCAGGCGCCGCCAGGTAATAGGGGTTGACCGTTTCGCGCGCCTGGAAGAATACGTCCGGATTCTGGGCCGTGCCGCGAATCTTGGGCTTGTCCGGCGTCAGAGCTCTGGCGCGATGAGCGAGCACCAGCTCGTCGTTGATCATCGCGCGGATGTCGTCGTCCGAGAGCTGCTCGATTTTTTGCACTTCGTGCGAAGAACGAAAACCGTCGAAAAAGTGCAGAATCGGCACGCGCGCTTCGAGGGTGGCTGCCTGAGCAATCAATGCCATATCCATGATTTCCTGAACGGAGGCAGAAGCCAGCAGCGCCCACCCTGTAGAGCGGACCGCCATAACGTCGCTGTGATCGCCGAAAATCGACAGGGCATGCGTGGCCACCGTGCGGGCCGAGACGTGAAAAACGGTGGATGTCAGCTCGCCGGCGATTTTGAACATGTTGGGAATCATCAGCAGCAGGCCCTGCGAGGCGGTAAATGTGGTCGTCAAGGCGCCGGTCTGCAGGGCGCCGTGCACCGCACCGGCAGCGCCGCCCTCGCTCTGCATCTCTACGACCTGGGGAACGGTTCCCCAAATGTTGGTTCTACCTTCGGCCGAGAAGGCATCAGCCCATTCGCCCATGTTGGATGAAGGTGTGATCGGATAGATGGCGATCACCTCGTTCACTTTATGAGCGATATAGGCGGCGGCTTCATTGCCGTCTATGGTGACCATTTTCCTAGACATGAAAATCCTCCAAAAAATTATTCATGAGGGCTGTCCCTCGATTCGGAAAAGATTGCGGGAACAATGGGCGTTCCGTGAAGGGAAAATATTTTTTAATTATCCGACAAAATTACTTAAAAAAATAATGAGATGCAAGGGATTAAAACGACTTTTGGACTTGCCGACGAGTTCGTGGTCATCCAAATATTTCTCGGAATCGATCATTTGATGCACCGCTCGAGATCTTTTTGGCGGTCAATAATCGGCTGATTTTGCTTCGGAGCGGCGCAGCCATGACTACGTTTTTTCGTTCGATGAAGACAACGCCGTCACCCCCATCTTTTTGCCTTGAGGTTCACTAGTGCCTTTGCGCTGCAACAAAAGGTTTTCACAAAAAGCAGCTTGACAGTTACTTCATTTTTGTATAGCTTTGTTTGCTTCACCAAAAATCCTGCCTTGATAAACTGATTTAACTATGGAGGCGTTATGATCGAAGGAAGCAAGACCGACGCCATGACCCGTAAACTGCGGATGGGCATGGTCGGCGGCGGTCCGGGCGCGTTTATCGGCGAGGTACACCGCAAGGCGGCGCGCATGGACGGCCATGTGGAAATCGTTGCCGGAGCATTCGATATTGATCCGGCCAAATCCCGCGAAATGGGACGTATTCTCAATCTCGACCCGAAGCGCGCTTATGATAATTATCAGCAGATGATTGAAGCGGAACTCAAGCTTCCCCCCGATGAGCGCATCGATTTTGTCTCCATCACCACGCCCAACAATTGGCATTTCCCCATCGCCAAAGCATTTCTCGAAGCCGGTTTTCACGTCGTTTGCGAAAAGCCCATGACCATGGACGTGCCCGAAGCGCTGGCTCTTCGCGACGTGGTTAAAAAATCCGGCAAAGTGTTCGCTCTGCTGCACAATTATACCGGCTATCCCATGGTCAAGCATGCCCGCTGGATGGTCAAGCAGGGGATGCTCGGCAAGATTCAAAAGATCGTCGTCGAATATCCGCAAGACTGGCTGCTCAAGCGCATCGAGCTGGAAGGGCAGATGCAGGCTTCATGGCGCACCGACCCCAAGCAGGCGGGTGCCGGCGGCTGCCTGGGCGACATCGGCACGCACGCCGAAAACCTGGCCCGCTACATTACCGGCCTGTTCATCGAA
The DNA here is from genome assembly GCA_034505495.1 of candidate division KSB1 bacterium. Taxonomy (NCBI): domain Bacteria; kingdom Pseudomonadati; species Candidatus Zhuqueibacterota bacterium. The sequence goes on from JAPDQV010000011.1 coordinate 85,264, forward strand.
GAATTGTGCGCCGACCTGACCACCTTTGCTCAGGGGCGACTCCTCGATGACGACGTCAACGTGCTTCTGCGTTATGAAAACGGCGCCAAGGGTGTTCTGCATGCCTCGCAGATTTCCACCGGCCAGGAGAACAACCTCAACATCCGCGTTTGGGGTACCGAAGGTGCCATTCAGTGGTTCCAGGAGCATCCGAACTATCTCTATTT
>JAPDQV010000011.1:85479-95254 GCA_034505495.1 candidate division KSB1 bacterium
CTATCGCCAGGGCGAGCCGGTGCAGGTCCTGCGTCGCGGCGGCGGCTATTTGTGCGATGCGGCCAAGCGGCACACCCGTCTGCCGTCCGGTCACCCGGAGGCTTTCCTCGAGGCCTTTGCCAACATTTATCAGAACTTTGTCGCCACGGTTCGCGCCGTCGAGTCCGGTCAAAAGCCCACGGAGCTCGATCTCGATTTTCCGGACGTGGAGGACGGCGTCATCGGCATGCAGTTCATCGAAACGGTGGTCGCCAGCTCCAAGAGCGACAAAAAGTGGGAGAAATTTCACAAATAAGAAAACCGATGCGGCAGTCAAGTCGACTGCCGCTTTTATTTTATCAGCAAATCAAGGAGAGCGATATGCCGCGACCGATTACTCTTTTTACCGGCCAATGGGCCGATCTGCCTTTGGAAATCATGTGCCAAAAAGCGGCCGAATTCGGCTACGACGGCTTGGAGCTGGCCTGCTGGGGCGACCATTTCGATGTGTTTAAGGGCGCCGAGAGCGTGGCCTACTGCGAAGAAAAGAAAAAACTGCTGGCCAAGTACGGTTTGAAAACTTGGGCGATCAGCAATCATCTTGCCGGTCAATTGATCTGCGACCCGAACAACGACAAACGTTCGGACGGTTTTGCGCCGGCCGACTGCGCCGGCGATCCGGAAAAGAAACGCCAATTCGGCATCAAGTCCATGAAAGCGGCGGCCAAGGCGGCCAAAAACCTGGGCGTCAAGGTGGTGCCCGGGTTTACCGGCTCGCCGATCTGGCACTATCTCTACTCTTTCCCGCCGAACGACTGGAAAGAGATCGAAGCCGGTTACGAGCGCTTTGCCGAACTGTTCCTGCCGATCCTCGACGAGTTCAAAGCCAACGGCGTCAAGTTTGCGCTCGAGGTACATCCGACGGAAATTGCTTACGACATTCCGACTACGCACAAGGCGCTCAAGGCGATCAATTATCACGAAGCGTTCGGCTTTAACTTTGATCCCAGCCATCTGCAGTGGCAGGGTATCGATCCGGTTCGCTTTTTGGATGAATTCGGCGACCGCGTCTACCATGTGCACATGAAGGACTGCGTTGTGCTGCTCAACGGCAGCAACGGTATTTTGGGTTCGCACCTCAATTTCGGCGAGCCGGGGCGCGGCTGGGAATTTTGCTCCCTCGGCCGCGGCGACGTCGATTTCGAGGCGATCATCCGCAAACTCAACAAGCTCGGCTACGATGGCCCGCTCAGCGTCGAATGGGAAGATCCGTTTATGGACCGCGAATTCGGCGCCAAGGATGCCTGCGATTATCTTAAAACTCTCAATTATCCGGTACCGGCAGGGGTCTTCGACGAGGCGTTTACAAAGAAAAAATAATATAGAAAACGCCCAAAGTCGGGCAGACTTTGGGCGTTTTCCGCATCAAGGGGGTATACCATCAATCCTTTCTCGAAACTCTGCTACGGCTGCGACAGCAGCGAATTTGCCGCAAGCGCCAGAAACATGAAATTCGAAGCGCCGCCGCCCATGACATATTCCGTCTGCTGCCAAAAGTAAGGCCAGACTTTGAGTTCGGGTAAATCCGGACGAATTAAGGCCGTGCCGGAAGCAACTCCACCCGGAATGTACGACCAGTCGGCGCGATTGGCGCCGTAGGCCACAGTCAGCGACCGGGTGCCCACTCCGGACGCAAACGAGGCAGTGTTGCTGCCCGGATGGCAGCCGAGAACGAAATTCAGAGCATTCAGCATGTAAGCCTTAGGGAAAATTTCGGGAAAGGCTTTATGGAGAAAGTACTGCGTTACGCCGAAGCTTTGGATGGTCCAACCGTCCCCCCAAATGTTCGGCCGATAGGGCACCCCGTAGGGCGTTTCCTTTGCTCGTTCGTTTATCTGCCTGGCAAACTCGCGCAGCGCGCTCTCCAATTTTGGGGTGAATGCTCCATCCGCGATCTCCGGCAAAACGCGGCCGAGAACGCGGGCGCAGCGCTCCGGCGCTTTCAGAGCTGCTTCCTTTTCTTCCATCAAAATTTTTTTGTAAGCTTTATTTCCGTTTGTCAAAAACAGCTCTGCGGCGGCGTTGAATTTCAATACGCCGTGCTGATCGGTGTTGCGCACGACCAGGGATTCGGCGACAGCGCAGCATCTTTGTGCGAGCTCAGCATTGATCCTCTTGAGCGGCCGTGCTGCCGCCGCCAGGCAGGCTGCGACCTGCAGTTCCCTTCTGGGATTGATCTCGGTGAACACCCAGCGATCGTCCGCTTTACCGGAACGGCGGCAATCGATCGAATCGGCCGGCAGTGAGGCGTCGTACACCAGCCCGTCGGTCATGGTCGAACCGTCGCCGAGCAGCACGTATTGCCGCAGCGTGGGACAAATGATGCCGCGGTAAAGCCGGCCGAGCGCTTCGTAACCGGCCACAATGCTCAAGGCACCATGTTCGATCTGCTGCAGAATGTCCGGCACGCCGTCCGGCTGATGGATCTCGACCAGTCGCTGCTTTTGATCGACGGTCGTGACGTCATAATCGATGCCGAACTCTTCGTAGGCCAGGGCGAGAATATAGATTTCCTCGGCTTGGCTTTCGACCCGCAGGTCGTAATCCCCCGCGTCATGCCAACCGCCGACGTTGAGGCCGGGCACATGCTGCAGCGGCTCAAAAGGCGTCAAGGTCGACGGCCCCTGCAGATAGCCGTCAAAGTGATTGTGATTGACGGGCGCCATACGGGCATCGTCCATATGACAGAGGCCGTGCCAGACACGATAGCCTTCGTTTACGCGCATGTGACACATCTGTACCGGCAAAAAGTACTCTAGAGTCGGCTGCCAAACGTGGCGGGAATAGATGTCTTCGGCAATTCGAAAAAGATTGCTTAGCGACTCTCCGTAACGAATTACGTAAACTCCCGGCTCCTTTAGGTCGCTGAAATCCAGCTGCAGATAATCGTAGCGCAGAAATTTCCCCCACGGCTTCGGACGAATGCGGAGCCTTTCGCGCAGGCCGGTTCTATCTATCTGATAGACGACTGCCGGCTGAATTTTTCGCTCTCTCGGATCCCGCTCGATTACGGCGATTTTCGACTGGGCTGGGTGATAGCCGACCTGGGAAACCTGAATGACGGGGCGATAGCACCAATCGCGGATGACGTTGGGGGTAATCAGCCATTCTACGGCGGCGCGGGTCTGGTTCGGCTTGACGCGCGAGCGGACGATAAACCAACCGTTGTTGTGACGAAAGCGGCCGTCCAAAAGTTCGAGCGGCTCGCCGAAGCTGCGGATGGTCAGCCGCAGGGTATCGTTTTCGGGCGCCACGGTTAATTCTCTACCGGAGGCCAAAGGTTCAATCTGCACGTCGCCGTAGGGATCGTAAAGAACCGGTCCGTTCGGCTGCGGCGGAAAGAAGCCGGTCTGCTCGTCCATGCGGAAGCTCTTGCCGAACAGGGCGCCGGGAAAAAGCTCCAGATTAAAGCCGACGCGGTCGTTCCATTCCGCCGGTAAAGGGTCGTCCAGATCGACAATGACGCGGAAGGAAGTCCCTTCGGCGATCACTCGGACCGTATAGGAAAAGCGGAGATCCGGGTATTCGATCGGATTGAAGCCTTTACGGTCTCGACTGGAATCGGGGAAACCCAAGCGGGCGGAGATTTCGTTTCTCTCGCGATACACTTGGCGTCCGTAAAATTTCGGTACCGGCTGCCATTGCCCTGGCGCCGGTTCCAGCCGCAGATCGCCGTTGGCGGCAGTCCGTTCGCCGTGTTGAATAATCGTGACTCCTCACTGATGACCCTCCGGATAAAAGTCGTGAAACACCATTACATTCAGACCGGGCATTTCGAAATAGTCTTTTTCATTCAGCCTTAAACTGCTCGGCTCTGCCGCCGTCAGGCTGATTGAAAAAATGACAAAGAGCACGGTTTTGCGCATGAATCTCTCCTCCACGTTGTAAAGCAATCTACTGACGGCAGCTGAAAAATGGTTGTAAGGAAAAGTAAAGAATTGATCCGCAAAATCACAACCCATTCAGACCGCACTCTTATTGTTGCTTGCCTTTTAATTTTGAAAATACTATTATGAAGAAAGCGAGGCTGAAATGAGGAAAACGGCGCTCTGCATTTGGGTGGGGATTTGGGCAGCTTTGACTCCGGCTGCGGAACCGATCAGCGCGGATCTGGTCATCTACGGCGGCACATCGGCAGCGGTCACTGCCGCGGTCCAAGCCGATTTATTGGGGATTTCAGTCATCATTGTTTGCCCGGAGACGCATTTAGGAGGTATGACCTCGAACGGCTTGGGCTGGACCGACGCGGGCAACACGGAAGCCGTCGGCGGCTTGGCTCGTGAATTTTATCATCGCATCTACCTTTACTATCTTGATCCCGCCGCTTGGAAACAGGAACGGCGTGAAAATTTCGGTAATCGAGGACAGGGGACACCCGCCATTCGTGACGACGACCAAACCATGTGGGTGTTCGAGCCGCATGTTGCCGAGACGATTTTCGAGCAATGGATCGCCGAACGCGGAATACGGGTTTTCCGGGACGAACGGCTCGATCGTGCAAACGGCGTCAGCAAAAAAGACGGCCGGATTGAATCGATCCGCATGTTGAGCGGAAAAGCCTTTCACGGCAAGGTTTATATCGACGCCACTTACGAAGGCGATTTGATGGCCGCGGCGGGGGTTTCGTATCACATCGGGCGAGAGGCAAACCGCGTTTACGGCGAAACCTGGAACGGCGTGCAGACCGGCGCCCGCCATCACGATCACTACTTCAAGGCGAACATTTCACCTTACGTCGTGCCCGGCGATCCTTCAAGCGGACTGTTGCCGCGAATCTCTGCCGAGCCGCCGGGGGCCGACGGCGAGGGGGATCGCAAGCTGCAGGCTTATTGTTACCGCATGTGCCTGACCGACGACCCGGACAACAGGATTCCCTTTTCGCCTCCCGAAAATTATGATCCCCGCCAATATGAACTGCTGCTGCGCGTGCTTGCTTCCGGTCAAACCGACGTCTTTACCAAATTCGACCGCGTGCCCAATCGAAAAACAGACACCAACAACCACGGTCCCTTCAGCACCGACAACATCGGCATGAACTATGATTATCCCGAGGCGAGCTATGAGCGGCGGCGCGAGATTTTAGCCGAGCATGAGCGCTATCAAAAAGGGCTTTTGTATTTCTTGTCGACGGATCCGCGCGTGCCGGAAGACATTCGCAGTCGAATCAATCAGTGGGGTCTGGCAAAGGATGAATTTACCGACAACAACGGTTGGCCGAGGCAAATTTATGTACGTGAGGCGCGGCGCATGATCGGCGCTTACGTGATGACCGAACACGACGTCATGGGCAGGAGGGAAACACCGAAGCCGGTCGGGATGGGATCCTACGGGCTTGATTCTCATAATGTTCAACGCTACATCACCCCTGAGGGATTTGTTCAGAACGAGGGCGATATCGGCGTCCGAGTGCCGAGGCCTTACGGCATCTCCTATGATGCTCTGACGCCGAAGGCGGAAGAATGCCGTAATCTTTTGGTGCCGGTGTGCTGCTCTTCGTCGCATATCGCCTACGGCTCCATCCGCATGGAGCCGGTTTTTATGATCCTTGGGCAAAGCGCCGCCGCAGCCGCAGCTTTGGCCGTCCGATCCAACTGCGCCGTGCAGGAAGTGGATTATTATCAATTGAAGCAAACGCTTCTGAATTTTCATCAGAGGTTATGATACCTCTTGTGAGGCAGATCCGGCTCAGGTAATGATGAAAAAGTATTAGCTTGCGAACACGACAAGAGTACGAAACTTGGAACAAAACGAATTGAAAAAGGTGAGCGCGGTGAAAACGTTATCTCTTTTCGTTCTTTCGATCTTTTTATCGATCTCTGCAGGAGCCGCCGAACGGCTGCGGGTTTCGCCCGACGGTCGTTTCTTACAATATGCGGACGGTCGTCCTTTTTTCTACCTCGGTGATACGGCCTGGCAGCTGTTTCATCGGCTGACGCGCGAAGAGGCGGACCTTTATCTCAAAGACAGGAGTGAAAAAGGATTTACCGTCATCCAAGCGGTCGTTATTGCGGAATTGGACGGACTGAATACTCACAATGCCTACGGCGAGCTGCCGCTGCATGACCGGGACCCGCTGCGGCCTAATGAGGCCTACTTTTCATTTGTCGATTATGTGGTCGATCGAGCCGAGCAGCTCGGCTTGTACATCGGCATGCTGCCGAGTTGGGGCAGCTATTGGAGCGAAAATCGGCCCGACCTCAGGATCTTGAACGAGCAGAATGCCCGCGCTTACGGCCGATTCCTCGGCCGACGATACGCCGACAAGCCGATCATCTGGATCCTCGGCGGCGATCACAATATTCATACCGAGTCTGAACGGCGCACAGTGGAAGAGCTCGCCAAAGGTCTTCGTGAAGGCGACGGCGGCGCTCATCTCATCACCTTTCACCCGCGCGGCCCGGGATTTTCTTCCGATTACCTGCATCAGGCGCCGTGGCTCGACTTTAACATGATTCAGTCCTCTCATGCGGCGCACGATCATGACAACGGCCTGTTCGTGGAGCATGACTATCGGCTGACGCCTCCCAAGCCGACGCTCGACGGAGAGCCGCGCTACGAAGCGCTCAATGTCGGTTTTTATTTCGACGGCGTCAGTCGCCTTGATCGTTTTGACGACTATGACTGCCGTCAGGCTGCTTACTGGGCAATGCTGGCCGGTGCCTGCGGCCACACTTACGGCCACAGCAGCATTTGGCAGATGTGGAAGCCGAATCGTTCGCCGGTGCTGGGCGCCAATATTCCCTGGCAGGAGGCTCTGAACGACCCCGGCAGCCGGCAAATGGGGTACCTGCGCCGCCTGTTTGAATCGCGGCCTTGGCAAAAACTACGGCCTGCGCAGGATATGATTTTGTCCGGCCCCGACTTTGGCGGAGCCAAAATCAGAGCCGCTTTGGCGGAAGACCGCTCTTTTGCTTTCATCTACTCGCCGCGCGGCGAGGCGTTTACCATCGACCGAAGCCGCGTTTCAGGTCAGAGTCGCCGGGAAATATGGTTCGACCCGCGCTACGGCATTGCCTATGCCGTTCATACCGGCGATACAGCGGGCATCCAGACCTACACGCCGCCCACCGCCGGCCGAGGACAGGATTGGCTGCTCATTCTCGAAGACGCGTCGAAAAATTATCCTCTGCCGCAGGTTCGGCGGTAAGCTGATCTATGCCGCAGCCTTTGACCGGTATCGTTCTGGCGGGCGGAAAAAGTCGCCGATTCGGACGCGACAAGGCGCTGATAAAGCTGTCCGATAAAACCGCTGTAGAATTGGCCGTTGAACTGGTCCGACCGTTCGTACAACATATGCTTTTGAGCACCAATGAACCGGCTATGTTTTCATTCTTGGCAATTCCGGCGGTCCCGGATCTGCATGCCTATGCGGGCCCGCTGGCCGGAATCGAGGCGACTCTCAGGGCATCGCGTACAGAGTGGAACTTGGTCGTAGCCTGTGACATGCCTCGAATGTCGCCGATGGTTTTGGAATTTCTCAGCCGCCTTCAACCGTCATCGGATGCTGTTCTTTTTTCGCTCGAGGGAATTCCGCAATTTTTCCCGGGTCTTTATCACCGCAAGATCCTCGAACCTCTCGAACCATTGTTCGCGCAACCCCCTTCTATTCCGAGAGAAAGATCGCTCTATGCCTTGCTGCATCGCATCAATGCTCAAATTGTGCCGGCGGAAACGTTGCCCTTCTTTAATCCGAAATTTTTTTTCAACATGAATACGCCGGAAGATTATCACAGCCTCTTTGGAGAACGAAAGTGAAGTACAAGAGGTAAATTGGATTAACTTTTCAGCGCCGTTTTAAAAAAATCATGAATCTTGAACGGCCATGAATCATCAAATTAGTGGTTTAGTTTTGTCTTTGATAAAAGACACCCCGCCGATACGAAAAATGAGGTAAACGCCATGACTTTTCTCTCGCGCAGAAAGTTTTTACAGATTTCGGGCGCTGCCTTGGCCGCCGTATCAGCCGCCGGATGCGGCAAGTCTGCCCGCCCGACGGCTAAAGGCGTGCAAAAAATTCCCACCTTTTGCGACATGTGTTTTTGGAAGTGCGGCGCTATTGCCTATGTTCGGGACGGTAAACTGTGGAAGCTGGAGGGCAATCCTAAAGACCCGCTGAGTCGCGGCCGTTTGTGTCCCCGCGGCACCGGCGGCGTCGGCGCGCATTATGATCCGGATCGCCTCAAGGCGCCGCTTCTGCGCAAATCCAAGCGCGGCGAAGAACAATGGGCGGTGGTCACATGGGACGAAGCGCTCGAGTTCATCGCCGAAAAGATGCAAAAGATCAAGACCCAGTACGGACCCGAAGCTATGGCGCTGTTCAGTCACGGCATCGGCGGAAATTTTCTCAAGCATCTCATGCGCGCTTACGGCACGAACAACATCGCTGCGCCGTCGTTTGCTCAATGCCGTGGTCCGCGCGACGTCGGTTTTCTGTTGACTTTCGGCGAAGAGATCAGCTCGCCGGAGCGCACCGACATCCGCAACGCCCGCTGCTTGGTGCTGATCGGCTCGCATTTGGGCGAGAACATGCACAACACTCAGGTGCAGGAATTCAGCGACGCCATTGCCGCCGGGGCAGAGATCATTGTCGTTGATCCTCGCTTCTCGGTTGCTGCCGGCAAAGCCAAGTATTATCTGCCCATCAAACCGGGCACCGATCTCGCCCTGCTGCTCGCCTGGATGAACGTCATCGTCTCGGAAAAGCTTTACGATCGCGAGGTTGTTGAAAAATATGCCTTCGGCTTTGACTACTTTGCGCGCGAAATCGCCGTCTACACGCCCGAGTGGGCTTATCCCGAAACCGGCATACAACCGGATCTGATTCGCGAGACGGCGCGGGCAATGGCGCGGCATCGGCCGGCAACCCTCATCCATCCCGGTCGACATGTCACCTGGTACGGAGACGACGCTCAGCGTTCTCGCGCGGTTGCCTTGCTGAACGCCTTGATGGGCAATTGGGGCGTCAAGGGCGGCTTTTACTATCCGGTCAGCATGGATGTCCCCGCTTATCCTTATCCGCCTTACCCGAAAGGCATCCGGCCCAAGGTCGATAATCCGGATCATAAATATCCTTTTGCCATTGAAACGATCACCAACGGCATTCGCGAGGCGACTCTTACCGGTCAACCTTACCCCATCAAAGGGTGGATGGTCTATGCGACCAACCTGATGCATGCCCTGCCGAACGAGGAGGAGACGATCCGCGCCATTCAGAACCTCGACTTGATGGTGGTGATCGACGTCATTCCGGCGGAGATCGCCGGTTGGGCCGACGTGGTGCTGCCCGAATCGGTCTATCTTGAGCGGTACGATGATCTGAATGTCGAATGGTTCCGCGAGCCGTTCGTGGCGCTGCGGCAGCCGGTGGTCGATTCGCCGCACGATCAAAAGCCCAACTGGTGGATCGCCAAAAAATTGGCGGAAAAGCTTGGGCTCGGCCATTATTTCCCTTGGAACGATATCGAAGAGTATCTGAACTATCGGCTTGAGCAGGCCGGCTTGAGCTTCGAACAGCTGAAGCAGGAAGGCGTTATATTGGGCGAAAAGCAGCCCATCTATTTTTCCGAAGGCGTGCCGATCGAATTTCCGACGCCTTCGGGCAAGATCGAGTTCTATTCGACACAGCTTGCGGAAGCCGGATTCGACCCGGTACCTAAATATCATCGACCTGAAGAGCCGCCGCCCGGCTATTTTCGTCTGCTTTATGGTCGTGCGCCGGTGCATTCCTTCAGCCGTT